>DASWCA010000478.1:0-8363 GCA_036390355.1 Acidobacteriaceae bacterium | reverse complement strand
GCAGAAGCGTCAACTTGCCGCTGGCCGGGCGGATCAACTGCGACGGCTTCGACTCCGGATCATAAGCGCCGAGGAACACATCGTGCAGCACCTGCGCCTTGGCCGCGCCCTCGATCTGGAACGCAACCTCGCGCCCACGATTGATCACCGGCGATGTCAGCGTGATGCGCCACGTATCTTTCTGCGGCACGTGGTTCGCGACGACCAGGCGTCCCAGTTCGCCGAGCGCTTCGGTGTGCGGAAACAGCGACGCTGTATGCCCATCGTCGCCCATGCCGAGGAGCACCAGGTCGAACGTCGGAATGGGAATGGGAGTCTCCGCGCCTTCCAGCCGAAACTCCGTGCGAATTACCGCCTCATACCGCGACGCCGCAACCTGAGGATCGAGCTCGCCCTCCATGCGGTGAATCTGAGCCGCCGGCAACGGAACCCTGCAGAGCATCGCCTCATTCGTCATCCGGTAGTTCGAATCCGCATCCGTCGGCGGCACGCATCGCTCATCCACCCAGAAGAGATGCAGCTTATCCCAGGGCACGCGCGCAAAGTAGGGGGCGCTCTTATCCGCTAGCAGCGCAAACATCGGCTTCGGCGAGTTGCCGCCGGAGATCGCCACCCGCGCCACGCCGCGCGCTTCCACCGCCGCCGTGGCATTTGAGGCAAACAACTCCGCCGCGGCGGCCGCCACCTCCGCGGAAGTCGGCCAAACTCGATATGTAACTGAAACTGGTCGCGGCACTTCGAAGACTCCTCACCCTCAAACAATTGTCATTACAGCGGTGCCATCTTTGGATAGCCGAGATCGACTGGCCTCAATGGTCTCGGCATCCGCTTCCTTGGCTCGAAAATACTGCTCTGCTTCCTTCCACGTGGCGAATCGAAGCGCCGGCACCATTTTCGTATTTCCCGTTCGCGGATTAATTTCAATTGCCATTCCAAATTCAGAGATATCCACCACTAAGATCGTGTGATTCAAGAAGTGGAGCAGGAACCGGTGCTTCATTTCAATCAACCTTCCCTTGCGCGCAGCCCACACTCGCGCCACGTTCAACTAACAACCTGCAACCTGCAACTTGCAACTGACAACTCTTCACAGTTTCCGCCACTTGCGCCCGTCCATCTCCATCAGCGCGTCGCCTGTCGACGGTCCCCAGGTGCCTGCCGCATAGTTCGGAAAATCCTTGATGGGATTCTTTGCCCAGTACTGCAAGATCGGCGTCATCAGAGCCCACGTTGCCTCAACGCCATCGCGATGCGCGAACAGAGTTCCATCGCCAAGCATCGCGTCCAGCAGCAGCCGCTCGTACCCATTCGCGACGGACACACCAAACGCACGCGAGTAGCAGAAGTCCATATCCACCGGGCTGATATTCATCGACGGCCCCGGCACCTTCGCCTCGAACCGCAGCGCAATGCCCTCATCGGGCTGAATGCGCATCGAGATGATATTCGACTTGATCCCTTCCGCGCCGCGCCCGTGCGAGTCCTTGAACAGCAGCAGCGGCGGCTGTTTGAACTGGATCGTAATCTCGGTGACACGCTTCGCCAGGCGCTTGCCCGCGCGCAGGTAGATCGGCACGCCTGCCCAGCGCCAGTTCTCGATCTCCACCCGCAGCGCCGCGTAGGTCTCCGTCTGCGAGCGCGGATGCACGCGGTCTTCCTCGCGATAGCCCACCACCTGCTTGCCGTCCACGATGCCCGGCCCATACTGACCGCGGACCGTATCCGCAAAATGAATCGGCTTGATCGCGCGGTACACCTTGATCTTCTCCGCTCTCACCGCCGAAGCCTCGAACGAGACCGGCGGCTCCATTGCAACGAAACTCAGCAGCTCCATCACATGGTTCTGCATCACGTCGCGCAGCGCTCCGGCGCTCTCGTAGAACGGCCCGCGCCCTTCGATGCCGATCGACTCCGCCGCCGTAATCTCGATGTGGTCGATGTAATTCCGGTTCCACACGTTCTCGAAGATGCCGTTGGCAAAGCGGAACACCAGGATGTTCTGCACCGTCTCTTTGCCCAGGTAGTGGTCGATGCGGAAGATCTGGTCTTCGTGGAAGACCTTGTTCACCTCATCGTTCAGTGTCTTGGCCGATTCCAGATCGTGCCCGAACGGCTTCTCGATGATGACGCGCACCCACGAGCGCGGCCCGTCGCCGTTCGACTCCTCCGGCTGCGCCATGCCATGCTCGCCTAGAAACTTGATGATGTCAGAGAAGTATTCCGGCGCCGTCGCGAGATAAAATAGCCGATTGCCGCGCGTCCCGTACTTCCCATCCAGGTACACCAGAAGTTCCTTCAATCCCTCGTAGCCCGATGCATCGTCGAAATTCATCGCGTGATAACAAATCCGATCGACGAACTCATCCAGCTTTGGGTCGGATGCGTCTACGCCGCCTCCGCTCTCGATGCCTTCCTTCATGTCCTGGGCAAACGTCTGCTCCAGCGGCCTTCGCGCCACGCCGACCACGGCAAAGTTCTCCGGCAGATTGCCCGCCTGCTCCAGGTGGTAGAGCGCAGGCAGAAGCTTGCGCTTGGTCAGATCGCCCGACGCGCCGAAGATCACGACCACGCACGGATCGGGGCTGCGCTCGGAATGCTGACTCGCCTTCAACTCCTCGGGAGAGATTGTGACTTGGGTCGTCGCCATAAGAGAATCTCCTTGAAGTTCTGGGTTTAACGATGCGGTATGGATTTATCCAGCGGCGTATTTCGATGATACGGTTTTTCGTTCACCGTTGTCCGTTGAAACGCGTTTACGGAGAACGGACAACGTAGAACGCTGTTACTGCCCTTCGGGAAAATCCGCGCCCAGCGTCACACCCTCGTACGCCGCCATTTCCTGCTGTAACCGGTCGAGCTTGCTGCGGAACCGGTTGTACGCCATCGCGCCAAGAATCAAGTGCAGCGGCGGGTTCGGCGACTCCACTACATCCATCATCGCCTTTACTGCCTTCAGCGGATCGCCGCGCTGCTTGCCGGCGTTGTCGTAGAAGTACTCGCGCGTCTTGCCCACGGTCTCGTGATAATCCGGAATGCTGTGCTTGGCGATCACGCCCGAACGCCCCAGAAAATCGGTGCGGAACGGCCCAGGTTCCACAATCGTCACCTTCACGCCCAGCGGAGCCAGCTCCGCCGCAAGCGCCTCCGAGAAGCCCTCAACCGCGAACTTGGTCGCGTTGTAGTATCCCCAGCCCGCCGATCCGGCGAGCCCAGCCATCGACGAAAGATTAATGATGTGCCCCGAGCGCTGCGTGCGGAACTGCGGCAGAAACGCGCGCGTCACCCGCATCAGCCCAAACACATTCGTTTCGAACACCGGCATGAACTCCGCCTCGGTCGCCTCTTCGATCCCGCCGGCGATCCCGTAGCCCGCGTTGTTCACCAGCACATCGATCCGCTCGAACGCGCCAATCGCCTGATCCGCAACCGCTTCAATCTGCTCCGGTTTGGTCACGTCGAGCGCAAACATCCGCGCCGTGTCGGGATACGTATGCACCAACTCGGCGAGCTGCTCGACTTTGCGCGCCGTTGCGATCACTCTGCCGCCGGCCTTCAGCACTTGCTCCGCCAGCAGCCGCCCAAAACCCGTGGAAGCGCCCGTGATAAACCAGACCTTCGATTCGTGTGTGTTCTTCGAATTTGCCATGGTTATCTGACGCCCCGCAGCCGCTCCGCGATGCAGCGCCCGAACATTAAGCGCGGTATTCGGCCACGCCGTCTTCGCCCGCAACCAGCGCCAGCGTCGCCATCCCCAGAAACAGCCCGTGCTCCACTACGCCCACGATGCCGCGAATCTCAGCCGCCGTTACCTCCGGCTCGTCGATCCGCCCGCACGCGCAGTCCAGGATGTAGTTCCCCTCATCCGTAAGGTACGGGCCGCCGCCGCTCTTTGCCTGGCGCAGTTGCGGGTTCAATCCCAGCGCCGCCAGCTTCGGCTCGACCAGCGGCAGCGCCATCTTCACCACCTCGACCGGCAGCGGAAACTTGCCCAGCGTTTTCACCAGCTTGGTCGAATCGGCCACGACGATAAAGCTCTTGGCCGCGCTGGCCACGATCTTCTCGCGCAGCAGCGCCCCGCCACCGCCCTTGATCAGGTCGAGTTCAGCACCTGGCCCAGCGCCCGAGACGCAAACCTCATCCGCGCCATCGATATACACATCCAGCTCAGGAAGCTCGACCAGCGTCTCCACCTGCATGCCCAGCGACTGCGCCAACTCATGACTTGCGTCCGACGAAGCCACGCACCGGATGTTCAACTTGCGCGCCGCCAGTTCGTGGATAAAAAGCGTAGCCGTCGACCCCGTCCCCAGCCCGACGATCATCCCGTCGCTGACGAACTCAGCCGCCCGCTTCACAACCAGCCGCTTCGCCTCATCCTGCGTCATCGCATCCCCTTGCAGAACCCTTGTCATTCTGACCCTGAGCGAAGCGGACGGGGAAGAATCCCCGCATTACACATGTGCCGGAAGGGCTTTACCCCAGGGGCTAAAGCCCATCTTGTCTCGGGGTCCAGAGGGCCAAGCCTGAAGGCTTGGCTTACCTAGAAGCAAAGCCGCCCTGCTACGAATCCTCGTACTCCCACTCATCCGCGGGCGCTACGTGATCCTCATACGTAGCCTGCCGCGAAGACTCAAAAGGCTTCCGCTCACCGAGCTTCGCTTCCTCATCCTTCTCGCGCAGGATTTCGCGTTCCGTCTCGACCATCTCGAACCTCCAGTACCTGGTACCCAGCGCCCCGAGTCATTGGTTGGTCGAAGTTATATGTCGGGCCTTCAGCCCTTGGTTCTTCAACCCTGATCCAACCTAGGCCTTACGGCCTAGGCTGGTATGTGTCGGGCCTTCGGCCCTTGGTTCTTCAACCCTGACCCAACCTAGGCCTTACGGCCTAGGCTGGTATGTGTCGGGCCTTCGGCCCTGTCCTTCCCTCGAACCTCGAACCTCGAACCTAGTACCTAGTACCTCGAACCTTCCTTACTTCTTCACCAGCTTCTTCGCTGTCTCGACCACATGCGCGACGTTGATGCCCAGCTTGTCGAGCGCAATCGGCCCCGGAGCCGAAGCGCCAAAGCGGTCCAGCCCGATGACTGCGCCGTTGTGGCCGATGTACTTCCACCAACCCATTGTCGCCCCGGCCTCGAGCGAAACCTTTGGCGTCGTCTCCGGCAGCAGTCCGGCCTTGTATTCGTCCGGCTGTTCGTCATAGATTCTGAAGCTCGGCATCGAGACCACGCGCGCCGCAATTCCCGCACCCTTTAGATCCTCCGCCGCCTTCACGCACACCGACACCTCAGACCCGGTCCCGATCAGAATCACATCCGGCGACGCGACATCGTTCATCGCGTATGCGCCCTTTGGCGCGCCCGCGAACGTCCGCTCCGCGTCATATACCGGCAGGTCCTGCCGGCTCAGCGCCATAAAGCTCGCCGACTTCCGCTCCAGCGCCAGCTTCCAGCACGCCGTCGTCTCGTTCGCATCCGCCGGACGGAAATCCGTCAACTGCGGAATCGCGCGCAGCGCCATCAGGTGCTCGATCGGCTGATGCGTCGGCCCATCTTCGCCCAGGCCTACCGAATCGTGCGTGAACACGAACAGCGAGTGGGTCGACATCAGCGACGCCAGCCGCAGCGCCGGACGGCAGTAGTCCGAGAAGACGAAGAACGTCGAGCCAAACGGAATCAGCCCGCCATGCGCCGCCATGCCGTTCACCATCGCCATCATGCCGAACTCGCGCACGCCGAAGAACACGTTGCGCCCGGCCGGATCGACATGGAAGCTTGGGCTATCCTTGAAGATCGTCTTGGTCGACGAAGTCAGATCGGCCGCGCCGCCAAACAGCTCCGGCACCACCTTCTCGATCGCGTTCATTACGATCTGGCCGGCATTGCGTGTCGCCACCGGCTTGTCCGTGGGGAACGACGGAAGCTTCTTCTCCCAGCCCGGCGCAAGCTCGCGCTTGATCACCCGCTCGAACTCCGCCGCCGGCTCAGGATACGCCCGCTTGTACTCCTCAAAATGCGCGTCCCACTCCGCGTGCGACTTCTTGCCCTTCGGCTTGATCGTGTCCCAGTTCTTGCGCGCCTCGTCCGGCACGTAGAAGGTCTTGTCCTCCGGCCAGCCCAAGTTCTTCTTGGTCGCCTTCACCGCGTCCGCGCCCAGCGCCTCGCCGTGAACCGCCTTGGTCCCGGCCTTCGGGCTGCCGTATCCAATCACCGTGCGCACCCGGATCAGCGTCGGCCGCGTGGTGTCCGCCTTGCCCGCCTCGATTGCATCTTCGAGCGCTGCGAGGTCGTTTCCGTCCGCAACCGTCAGCACCTGCCAGTGGTACCCTTCGAACCGCCTGGTCACATCCTCCGTGAACGAGAGTTCCGTCGGCCCATCCAGCGAAATCAGATTGTCGTCATATAGCACGATCAGCTTGCCCAGGCCCAGCGTCCCTGCCAGTGAAGCCGTCTCATGCGAAATGCCTTCCATCAGATCGCCATCGCCGCACAGCACAAATGTGTGGTGATCGACCACGCTGTACATGTCGCGGTTGTAGACCGCCGACAGATGCTTCTCCGCCGTGGCCATTCCCACCGCCATGCCAAAGCCCTGACCGAGCGGTCCGGTCGTCACCTCGACACCCGGCGTCTCGCCGTACTCCGGATGCCCCGGCGTGTGCGATCCCCACTGCCGAAACTGCTCCAGTTGCGACATCGGCAAGTCGTATCCCGACAGGTGCAGCGACCCATACAGCAGCATCGACGCATGCCCGTTCGACAGCACAAACCTGTCGCGATCGATCCACTTCGGATCAGCGGGATCATGCTTCATGAGCTTGTGATACAGCAGGTACGCAATCGGCGCGCATCCCAAGGGCGCTCCCGGATGGCCGGAGTTGGCCTTCTGCACGCCATCCACAGCAAGAAATCGCAATGCGTTGATCGAAAGCTGATCCAGTTCCTGCTGCTTGTCCACTACTGTTTGTGTATCGCTCATCTGTTCCTTTTCTCCAATTCTCCAGGCGTCCTCACAGCGTGGTCCGTCCCCATCAGCACAGAAACCTGCGCTCACCTGGCATGGCCCATCTACACCAGAAGCCCCTCTTACGTGTCCCAATAAGTGTACTAGGCGATCCACGCCTGAGCCACTTCAGCCGCCAGTCCCCAGGCCGCCGCAACAAACAGAAAGCTGTCGAAGCGGTCGAGAATCCCGCCATGCCCGGGCAGCAGCGTGCCGAAATCCTTCACCCCGCTCCTGCGCTTCACCAGCGAGGCCAGCAGATCGCCGATCAGTGCCGTCGCCGCGATGAAGCAGCCCGCAAACAGGCATTGCCAGGCGCTCCATCCCACCACCGGCCGCAACAGAAACGTCATGCCGACCGCAAACAACAGGCCGCCGGCAGTGCCCTCGATCGTCTTGCCGGGACTGACCACCGGCGCCAGCCGATGCTTCCCCAGCAACTGCCCCGACACCTGGCTGAAGCCATCGAACGTGCAGACGATCAGGTACACACAGGCCGCGACCTCCGCCCGCGAACGCCACGCGAACAGCACGGCGCCGGCGGCAATCAGCAGATACGCCGCTGCCATCCCCCAGGCTATGTGCCGCCGTCCGCCGCTGGCCGAAGGCAGTCGAGCAGACAGTTCGCGCGCTCCGAGCACAGCTATCGCCAGCATCATTGCGCTGAACACCACATGACCCACGAACGCCGCCAGCAGCAATAAATTGACGATGCAGAAATATGTGATGAACTTCGTCAGCCGGCTTCGCCGCACCGCAGGCTCGACTTTCCGGCTTGCGAGATACAGCCCAATCGCCCCCACGAAGAACGCCGACAGGCAGACCGCCCACACTCTACTCATCGCCGGCGCCTTCGCCCAATGCACCGGCCTCACGTCGGAGTCCGGGGAGAACGCGGTGCAACCCCCCCACATCGCTCCGCCACTCCGGCAGAAGGTAGATCAGGGCCATCTCCTCAGCCATCGCCAAAACCGCCACGATCACCGTCGTGTGAAAGAGCCATCCGAGGTAGCCCCAGAAGAACAGCGACATCGCAAAAATCCCTTGCAGGTACGCCGCAATGCGGGTCAGCAGCGCGTGAAAGCTGGACACCTTGCCATAACGCCACAGCGAAGCGATCACCTCAACGATGTGCAGAACGATCACCAGCAGCAAGACTCGAAAGTGCGCCGAGACGAAAGCCCGCTGGAAGACCAGGATTCCGGTTATTCCCAGCGTCAGCGTGAGAAGGTCGGCGATGGAATCGAGCGACGCTCCGAGTTTTGAAGTCAGATGAAAGGTGCGCGCAATCAGCCCATCCAGAATGTCGCTGAGCAGGCAGCCGAGCAGCAGCCACTTGAAGATGTCGACGCGATGGAGCA
>DASWCA010000477.1:0-7034 GCA_036390355.1 Acidobacteriaceae bacterium | reverse complement strand
AAGAGGAGGGCGGCGCGTTCCGGTGCCGGGACGCGGGACCACGTTGCGAACGCCGACTGGGCAGCCTGCATCGCGGTTTCGACGTGCTCGTCGCTGGCGGTCTGGTGGACGCCGACGATTTCGGCCGGTCGAGCAGGGTTGATGGAGGTAATCTTGGCGTCGGTGCGCAGGCGGCGGCCGCCGATGACCAGGTCATATTCGCGGCCGAGCCGGGTCTTGACCCTCTCCAGCGCCTGTTCCATGGAGCGCCGCACAGGCGGGTCGGTAAAGTCCAGGAAAGCTTCATTCACAAAGGGCGCGTGCTGGTCGAGCGCCACCGGGTTCGTCGTCAATTCCGTCGCAATTGCCATAATTTCCATTTTAGTTCCTTTTTGGAAGCCATTCTGATGGCGAGTTTTCCGCCAAAACGCGGATAATTCAATCTCTTGAAACTTTTTGCATCCCGTTGCACCCGACCCTGCGTATAGCAGGATGAGAGCGTAGATGGCAATCGCACCCGACGAGTTTCGGAGGTTGATCGAGACCCACCAGCGTATGGTGTTCTCGCTTGCCCTGCGCATCATCGGAGACTATGCCACGGCAGAGGAGATCGCCCAGGATGTGTTCCTCGAATTGCACCGCAGCGGGGAGCGTCTTGCCGGCGAAGATCACATTCGCTTCTGGCTACGCAGGACGGCGAAGCACCGGGCTATCGACGCGCTCCGGCGAAAGGCAATCCGGCCCGAGGCTGCCGCGGAGGAATGGATGGAGGAGCAGCACGTCCACTCCGATCGATCCGCGCTCGGCGCCGGCACGCAGGCCAGGCTTGAATCGCTGCTGCGCACGCTGCCCGAGGCGCTGCGCGTCGCAATTGTCCTCCGGTACCAGGAGGAGATGCTGCCGGACGAGATTGCCGGGATGCTCGGGCAGTCGGTTGCATCTGTAAAGAGTCAACTGCACCGCGGACTTACGTTGATGAGGCGCAAGGCGGCAATAACCATGAAGGAGTACTTCCGTGAACCAGCCTGAAGACCTGAACCAGCCCGAAGAATTCAACGAGCCGGGAGAGTCGTTTGCAGAATTCGAACAGTATTTGACGAAGGCGCTGCGACGCGTAGACGCGCCCCAGGGTTTCGTCGAACGCACGATGGCGCGCGCCGAGGGATCCGGGGCGCCGCGAGGAAAGATTCTGATGATGCCGTCGAGACTGCGCGTCTGGTCCAGCGGAGCAGTCGCGGCAGCGCTGGTCGCAGGGGTCTTCGTTGCGGAACGGACCCATATCCGGCGGGAACGCGAAAAGGCCGAGTTCGCCCAACAACAGTTCGAAGCGGCGATGCGCATCACCGGCGAGACGCTGCAACAAACTCGCCTGCAATTGCAACAAGCCGGCGTGCCTTTCGGAGACTAAGGAATTTCTGCAGCACCAGAAGCGATTTCAGGAGAGAACGATGACGAAGATGATGAAGGCCACACAATTGATTCTTGCAGCAGGAATGGTTTCCGGTCTCACGGCGATGGCGCAACCGGCAATAATGAGTCCCGTCGCCAACCTGGTCGACGGCGACGTTCGAGTATCCGGTCTGAACCTTCAGACGAGCATCTCGATGAACGTGTCATACCAGGCGAAGGATGACTTCTTCAAGGGTACGGAAAGGTTTGCTCAGGGGGCGTCGGACGTTACGGAGGTCAATCTCGATCCGAATACGATGGGCATGGTCGGCAAATCGAAGGGTAAAGACGGGGAGATGGCGCGCAAGATGAAGACAATGTCCATCCATACCTATAAGTACGACAAGCCGGGAATGTACCGGATGGAGGATGTTGAGACTTATCGCAAGAAGCTCGAAGACGGAAGCTGGAACTGCTCGATCCACACACGCAACAAGAACGGGTCGACGGACATCTGCTCGCGGACTGCCAGCGATCATGAGACAAACGAGATGGTGATTCTGACGGCCGAGCCGCAGAAGCTCACCTTCATCCACATGAAGGGGAATATGTCGCTCGATGAACTCAATGGCATGAACGATAACGACGGCGATCGGCATCGCGATGAGAATCCGAGACCGCCGAGACCACCGAAGCCTCCCAAGGAGCCGAAAACTCCTAAGGTTCCCAAGGACTCGACGATGCCTGCGGAGCCTGTAGCACCGACTCCGCCGACAGCGCCTACCGCGCCGACTCCGCCAGCGCAGTAACGCTCTTAGAATTCCGCGCAAGTTGAGAACTTTTTCGAGAGAGCTTTCGTACTGGGCGATATAGAGCCACGCCATCTCTGTTGCTGTGGCCAATGATTGAGACAGGCTGTTGATTCAGGTTGCGTGCTGAAGAAGTGCGGTCGCGGCCCTGCGTTTGTAGTCGAGTCTGACGCTTCTCAAATCAGGAATGGGCATGGGTCCTCGGCGCAAGTTGGCCTCCCGAGGACGCAGGGATTCCATGCCTTCGATCCAGGACGCAGCTTATGCGTAACTGCGGGTGTGTTGGTCGCAGCGGTGTACGAGGAAATTCGTGTGTGAACTGGAAGACAAATGAGATCTCGAGGAGGATGCGATGGTTCGGTCTTTGGCATCGATGCTGATGAGTCTTACGACGGTACTGACGATTGGGCTGGCCGGCGCTCCGGCGAATTGTCAACAGGCGGATGCGGGCGCGCCGCAGACACTTTCGGGGATAAGCAAGAGCGAGGCTGACTTTTCCAGCAGGGCGGAGCTGACACGGCGAATCGGGTTGTATGAGACGGCGGAGCGGGATGCGGAGGCGGCGCATGTGGACATGCAGAGCATGCTCAAGATCTATTCAAGTCTCGCCGCGCTGTATGAAGATGCCGCGATGTATGCAAAGAGCGAAGCCTTGATGCGGCGCGAGATTGCGATGCTGCAGAATGGGCCGCAACGCGAGTTGGCTGAGGCGATCGGGCATCTGGCGGTGTTGCATATTGCGATGGGAGATTTTCGCCAGGCCGAGAAAGACGAGCTGGAGGCGATGCAGGTTCGCCAGAGTGTCGGAGATCCCATGGGCACTGCCTTGACCTGGAACGACCTGGCCGATATCTACATCAAGGAACGGAAATTCAAACCGGCATTGGACTACGCGCAGCGGGCGATGAAAGTTCTCGCAGACGATCCGAAGGTAGATCCGGCAGACCGAATTATTGTTCGGCAGACTCTGGCGTACGCGCTGTGCGGACTGAAACAGTGTGCCCAGGCGATCCCCTTGCTGAAGGACGCAGTCGAGATGGAGAAGACCACGTACGGTGCGGACAGCCTGTTGGTAGGGAATGGCACCTTTCTTCTCGGATATGTGTATTGGCAGAATGGCGATATGGAAGATGCAGCGACCTTGATGGCGCGAGGAACGGCGCGGATGAAGGTCGACCTCGGATGGGGGCACGTGGTCTATCTGGATGCGATGAACGAGTATGCGCGGTTTCTGCGGCAGCGTGGGCAAAAAGAGGCCGCGGCTTCGGCTGAGCGTGAGATCAAGATGGCAAACTCGGTTGTCGACGTGAATTCGCTGGGGACTCGACAGAGCGCGTTTGTGCCCGCTGGGCCGCGGTAGCGCCCCGCAGTTGGACGGTCCTGCGGAATAGCGCTAGCTGATGACGTGCAGCGCGTTCTTTGTGGCGGAGTTGTCCTCGGCTTCAAAGTGGCGGCGGATCTTTTCCGCAGTGGCCGCGCTGACGACGGCGGTGAGTGCGTCTGGGTCGGCCTGACGGATGCCGCGTACGCTGCCGAAGTGTTCCAGCAGGCGTTGACGGGTGCGCGGACCGACTCCGGGGATAGCGTCCAGCTCCGAGTCGCGGTCGCGCATCTCGCGGCGCTTGCGGTGATAGGTGACGGCGAAGCGGTGGCTCTCGTCGCGGATCTTCTGCACCAGGTGCAACACGGGTGAGCGGCGGTCGAGCACGATGGGGTCGGCCTCTTGTCCGTGGACATAGATGATCTCCTCGCGTTTGGCGATGGAGGCGAGCGCGGGCTGGTCCTGGATGCCAGGCTGGACGCCTATCTCGGCGAGCGCATCGGCCGCGGCGTGCAACTGGCCCAGGCCGCCGTCGATCAGAATCAGCGAGGGGAGAGGTTTTTTATCGTCCAGCAGGCGCTTGTATCGCCGCCCGACAACCTCGCGCATCGCCGCAAAGTCGTCCACCCCGGAGACTGTCTTCACCTGGAACTTGCGGTAGTCGGACTTCTTCATCGCGCCATCTTCCCACACGACCATGGAGGCGACCGTCTCTGCGCCCTGGATGTGCGAGATGTCGAAGCACTCGATGCGGCGGGGCAGTTCTTCCAGGGTGAGCGCGTCCTGCAGCGCCTCCTGAATTGCCTTCATTCCCGGCTGCAGAACACGGAATCGCTGGTCGTACGATTGCTTCGCGTTGAGGCATACCAGATCGACCAGCGAACGTTTCTCGCCACGTTGCGGCGCGAGAATTTCGATTCGACGGCCCGTGCGCTCGGTGAGCAACTCGGCAAGAACGACGCGGTCGGGGAAGTCTACGGGCACCAGCACGGTGCGCGGTACGTAACCCTGGTCGAGATAGAGCTGCTTGAGCAGGGAAGAGAAGAAGGCTGCGGGGGAGAAAAGGCTGCTGGTTGTTGGTTGCTGGTTGCTGGTTGGGTCGGTGAGAGTTGAGACCTCTTCGGTGATGGGCGAGTCGGCGGAGATTTCGGGTGCTGGGCGCGTTGGATCGGGCTCGAAGGAGGGAAGCGATGTGGAGTCGGTGATCTCGGCGGCGTCGGTTGGTGACGACCCCAGGTCAGACGTGGAGACCGTCTGACCCGGGGCGCCCGCATCGGTGTCATTGAGGGTGTCGGTGATGAGTTCGGGGAGGTCTTCCCAGAAGAAGTCGCGGCGATCGACCATCTTGCCCGCGCGCATGTGGAAGAGGTTGACAGCGAGCATTCCCGATTCGTAGTGGAAGCCGAAGACGTCGGCGTCTTCGTTGTCGGTGGTCGCCATGCGCTGCTTGTCGTGCATCTGGTGGACGGTGATGATCTGATCGCGGAGACGTGCGGCGAGCTCGAACTGCTCAAGCGCGGCAGCCTCTTCCATGCGACGGGTGAGGCGGTCTTCGAGTTCGTTGGGCTTGCCATCGAGGAAGAGCTGGACGTCGCGAATGGTCTGCTTGTAAATCTCCGGCGTGGTGAGGCCTTCGACGCACGGGCCGAGGCAGCGCTTGATGTAGTACTGCAGGCACGCGCGCGGATGGTAGCGCGAGAGGTCCACCTTGCAGCTTGGGATGAGGAAGCTGCGGTGGATCAGGTCGACCAGCCGGTGGGCCAGGTTGCCGGGGAAGTACGGGCCAAAGTAGGCGCTGCCGTCCTTGCGCAGGCGGCGCGTGACGAAGACTTTGGGGTAGCGGTCCGCCAGCGTGAGCTTGATGTAGGGATAGGTTTTGTCGTCGCGCAGCAGGATATTAAAACGAGGCTTGCGCTGCTTGATGAGGTTGTTCTCGAGCGCCAGAGCTTCGTGTTCATTGGCGACAGTGATGTAGTCGACGTCGACTGCCTCGCGCATCAGCGATCCGGTCTTAGCATTGGCCTGCGACGCTTCGAGGAAGTACGACCGCACGCGCGCACGCAGATTCTTCGCCTTGCCGACGTAGATCACCTCGCCCTCGGCGTTTTTGTAGAGGTAACAACCGGGCAGTGTGGGGATGGTGCGGATTTTCGCGAGCAGATCCATGGTGCGCTGAATTTGAGTTTAGCCGGAATGCGGCCGGAGGGCGGCGAGTCCAGCGCACAAGCCCCGGAGCCGGGGCGGCAAGTTAACAGCAACGTAACTTTGACCCGCTACCGAGCAAAACCTACCCATTGTCGAGCCTCCATTTCGAGGCCAGAAAACGGGCGCTGATCTATATCCTATGTGTTTTCAATACTATAGACTGCGGTACGAAATGGCATGGCGATTGCTGTACCAGAGGTGTCAAAGCTTGGGCCAAAAGTGCTTTGCATAGGAGAGTGACGACTATGAGCGCAGATTCATTCAGCCTTGTATCCAGTAAATTTTCTTCGAGTAGAGCCTTCGGTTCCGCGATTCTGGCGAGCGCACTTGCGCTTACTCTGACCACCGGTTGCTCGACCAAGAACTATGTTCGCTCGCAGACCGGTCCACTGATCCAACAGACCAACGACCTCGACGCCAAGACGGCGAGCGACCACAGGAACATCGGTGACACCGACCAGCGCGCGCAGGCGGGCATCACCAAGGCCCAGGCGGCGGCGGATAGTGCCGATCAGCATGCCCAGGCCGCAAACCAGTCCGCCGAGACAGCGGGCCATACTGCTCAGGAAGCCGTCAATCGTGTCGACACACTCTCCGGCGTAGTGGCGAACCTCGACAATTACAAGGAATTGTCGGACGTCAGTGTGACGTTCGGCTTCGATAAGAGCGTTCTGACCAAGGCGGACAAGGACGAGCTGGATCAGATTGCGACCAGTCTGACGAATGCGCGGGGCTACATTCTCGCGCTCACCGGCGGGACCGACTCGGTTGGCGATGCTCAGTACAACTACCAGTTGAGCAACCGGCGCGCGGATGCGGTGGTGAACTATCTCTCCACCAAGTACAACATTCCGCCACACAAGTTTTACCTGATCGGCATCGGCAAGGAAGATCCAGTGGCCGACAACCACAGTTCCGCCGGGCGGGCGAAGAATCGCCGCGTGGAAGTGAAATTGATGTCGAACATGTCGCAGTCTGCTTCGACTCAGGGGACTTCATCCGGCGGGCAATAGTCCTTGGGCTAAGGATTCCCGTTCGATGAATCACCGACGCGTCCAGCCATGCTGGGCGCGTCTCTTTGTCTGCAAGCCATCCAATGGCTGGGTTCGACTGAAAGCCGGGATGACTTGTTCTGAGGCTGGATGCGGGGACTGAAGCAAGTTGCAGGTTGCTGCTGGTTTTGGGTTGCAGGTTGTTGGTTGGGTGAGGCGGAGCTTTGGGGCAGGATGGTGCGGCCGGCTGAGGCGATGTGGGATTCTTCGGGGTCCTTCGACTGCGGGCTGCGCCCTTCGCTCAGGATGACGACGGTGGAAGGTTGCTGCGGAGCTGTC
>DASWCA010000476.1:0-9178 GCA_036390355.1 Acidobacteriaceae bacterium | reverse complement strand
CGGTCGCCGGCGTCTGCAATTCCACCAAAACTGACGCGACATATCCGTGGAACACTGGCGCCTGAACCAATCGCAAATCCATACAAAACGGCATCCCTTCCGACAACGCCGAATAGTGATCGAAGATGCGCTCCTTCGCCGACGTCAGGTTAACCTTTGAAGCCTCGCCAAGCGACGGCAGTAGATTGAACGCGACTTGTGCGCCATATTGTTCCCGCGGCAGATTCTGGAACGACAGCAGGCTCACCGTCTGCTGATGCAGTTCGTCCATCGCCGACCGGCCATGCTCCGATGCAGGTTCAAACACAGTCGCGGACATCGCTCGCAACGGATATTTCGCATGCAGCCGCTGAGCTGCAAGTAGAAGCATGAGCGCGGCGGGATGAGCCGCCACCACAGCGGGTGTGGTGAGATCAGGCTCCCGCGTGCGAGAATGCCCCTCACCGGAAGTAGTCGCCAAAGAGCCAACCCACGGCGCGCGCAGCACCACTCCCGGCTCCGTCTCCAACGCATACGTCATGTCGACAATGCTCGCTCCCGCGAGGCGCGCGGTCTTCCAGTATTTTCTTGTCGTGTCCGGATCGCCCGCGAAGAAAACAAAATCGATGCCCGCGAACGAGTCTGCATCGATCTTCTGAATGAAGGACACATCGTCGCCAGCCGTGGTGAGCTGCCCGGCTGTCCCCTCATCGTCCAGAAGCGCGACATCGTAGACCGCCAGCGACGACTCCGCCAGCGCGTCGCTCAACTCCTTGCCCGCCAGCGAAGACGCTCCGACGATGCCAATCCGATATGGTTTGCTCGCAATCACTCGCCTCCCCAGGCCTCTCATTTCCCCAACTTGTTTCAGGACGTTCCAGGTTACGCGCTGCATTCATCGAAACAGCGAATCATGTGGGCGGCAGAGCAGGTCCGGCGGAGCGTCGCCGTCTGCGGCCCCACGAGTATGCCAGCCGCGCCATCAGGCCCGACACTAGGTATCCGAGCGCGATCACCATCAGCATCAACTGCGAATTCCAGGCAATCAACGCCCCAATCA
Organism: Acidobacteriaceae bacterium; assembly: GCA_036390355.1. Lineage (GTDB taxonomy): Bacteria > Acidobacteriota > Terriglobia > Terriglobales > Acidobacteriaceae > Edaphobacter. The sequence goes on along the minus strand of DASWCA010000476.1, from coordinate 8,139 downwards.
GCGCAATCAACGTGACCAACTGAAAGGGATGCCGCTCCCCGGAAGTGAGTTCCTTCGCACTCCAGAATCGCCAATTGCTCACCATCAGGTAGCCCGTGAACAATATCAGGCATAGCCAGACCAGTGCCGTCCACGGATTGTAGATAGGCGAGCCGTCGAAGCAATGGACGACAGCGGCAATCACGCCCGCTCCCGCCGGAATCGGCATGCCAACGAAGAACTTCTTGCCTGGCTTGCCCGGATTGCGCGGCTGTGGATTGATGCTGATGTTGAACCGCGCCAGCCGGCTCGCACCGCAGATCAGAAAAATAAAACAGACGAAAACGCCCGCATGGACCACGTTCTGGCGCAGCGTCAGATACTCCGTCATCGGCAGCATCCGGAATCCCCAGATGTAAGCCAGCAGGCTCGGCGCCACGCCAAACGTGATCACGTCCGCGAGCGAATCCAGCTCTCTCCCAAATTCACTGGTCGTGTGCGTCAGCCTCGCGACATAACCATCGACGCCATCCAGCAGCGCCGCGGCGCCAATCGCCAGCGCGGCCCGGTCAAAGTAGCCATGATCCGCAACCGAGCCTTGAATGCTCTGCGTAATCGCATAGTAGCCGGCAGCAATATTCCCAGCGGTAAACAGCGACGGCAGCATATACATGCCGCGGCTGGGATGCCGCTTCGGCTTCTCCTCATCCAGGCCGTGATCGCCAAACTCCAACTGTTCCGCGCCCACTAGGACACCACGGCCGCGGCCACGTTGACCGCATTGCCAATCGATAGAGGCAGCACCGCAAGGATCGTCGCCCCTCCCTTGACCCGGGTGCCCAGTTTCACCTTTGGCACCACATCCGCTGGCATCAGAACATCCACCCGCGAGCCAAATTTGATCATGCCCACCCGCTGGCCGCGCTCCAGCCGGTCCCCCACCTTCACCGGACACACAATGCGCCGGGCAAGCAGGCCCGCAATCTGCTTGTAACTCACGTCGTAGCCACCCGCATCGATTACCACCAGCGTCTGCTCGTTCATCACCACCGACTCGGGCTTCATCGCATTTAGGAAAATACCCTCGCGGCGTTCGACCACTTTTACCGTTCCCCCAACGGGCGCACGATTCACGTGCACATCGAAGACGTTGAGGAAGATGCTCATCCGAAAACGGCTTCCAGCCGAAGTCTCAATCCAGTCCGCCTCGGTGACAACCCCGTCACCAGGTGAGACGATCTCTCCTGGACCCGCCGGAATCCTGCGCTCCGGGTCGCGGAAGAACCACAGAAAAAACACAGCCAGCAACAAAGGCAGCGACGCCCACGCCACGGACAGGGTAAGCAGCCACACAAGGGCGGCAACAACGCCCAGCCCCAACGCATAAAAGAATCCGTCACGCACCATATCCTTCTCATTATAAAGCTTGCGCCATCCGGCCCACATTGCATCCAACCGCCCAACCCGGTTAGCCTGACCTCGACCCACCCGTCCTCCATGAACCCTCTCGCGCCGCAATTCCCCGTAGCCCGCATATTCCTTGCACTCGCAGGGGCATGGCTGCTCGGAGTCAGCGCAATTGCACTCGCCCAGGCTCCGCTTCACCTCCATGGGCGCGTTCAAGACGCCTCCGGACGTCCCGCCCAGAACGCGACCATCGTTGCAGACGGGCCCCACGGAAAAGTAACCGCCGTCTCCAACGCCGAAGGTAATTTTCAATTGGACTACCCGAACTCCACCGGCCCCGTCACTCTGCGTGCCACCACGCATTCCATGGAATCCGCCGCCACACAAGTCTCTCCCGCAACCGCTGCGAACGAGATCGATCTCGTCCTCCATCCCTCCACCGTCACCCAGCAGGTCTCCGTTACCGCGACACGCTCTTCCATCGACACACCCGCAACCGCGAACACAATCTACATGCTGACCGCCCGGCAGCTCAACGATTACCCCGCGATCGCCCTGGACGACAAGCTCCGTCAGCAGGCCGGATTCGAGCTCTTTCGCCGCTCCAGTTCGCGCGTGCAAAATCCGACCAGCCAGGGAATATCTCTGCGCGGACTCGGATCAACCGCGGCTAGCCGAACCCTCGTCCTTCAGAACAGCGTCCCCATGAACGATCCCTTCGGCGGATGGATCCACTGGAACGAAATCCCCGTCGAGGCCGTCAATGCCGTCACCATCGCAACCGGCGGCGGCTCCGACCTGTACGGATCGAGCGCACTGGGCGGCGTCATCGACATCGTCCCAGCGCATCCAACCACCGCACTCGCCGATGCGAACGCTCTCGGGGGCGGCCAGGACACTTCCTCTCTCGGCATCCGCGGCGATATCGCCGGCCAACAATGGCGTCAACTCCTCGCCGCCGACTCCTACCGCACCGCCGGCTACATCCCCACCACGCCCACCCTCGCCGGCCCGGTCGACGTGCCCGCCAACGTTCACTATCAGTCCGTCCGCAGCGAAACCGGCCGCCTCTTCAATAACTCAAACCACGCCTTCCTCATCGGAAACATGCTCAACGAAGCGCATGGCAATGGCACTCCCATCCAGACCAACGCAACCCGCCTCTGGCGCTACATCGGCGGCGATGACTGGTCCTCCAGCGCCGGCCCCGCAGGATCGAAGGCAAGTGGCCGTGTGCGTCTCTTCGGCAGCAACGAGGGCTATCGCCAAAGCTTCTCTTCGATCAACTCCACCCGCACCTCGGAGACCCTCACCCGCCTGCAACGTGTCCGCACCCAGGAACTCGGCGCCTCCTCCGACGCCGCATTTGCACTCTCTCCCATCGCCCTCGTCATCGGCGCCGACGTCCGCGACATCCGCGCCACCGACAACGAGACGCCAATCTCCGCAGGCACTCCCAGCGGCATCGCGAACGCCTCGGCGCGCCAACGCTTCATCGGCGGCTTCGGCGAAACGCTCGCCACCCGCCACAACTGGTCGGCAGCCCTCTCTCTGCGCCTCGACTCGGTATCCAACCTCGACACCAAAACGATCTCGCAGCCGAGTTCCCTTCCCCAACCCGTCCTCACTCCAAACCGCAGCGAGATCATCGCCAGCCCGCGCCTCGGAATCCTCCGCCAGATGGGCTCCAACGCCATCATCCACGCATCCGTCTTTCGCGCCTTCCGTTCGCCCACCATGAACGAGCTCTACCGCACCGGCCAGGTCGGACAGGAGACCACCCAGGCCAACGCGCAACTCCAATCCGAACGCGCCACAGGCTGGGAGACCGGCGCAACCTTCGCCTCGCCCTCCAGCTCAGTCGCTCTGTCAGGCACTTACTTCTGGACCGAAATCAATCGTCCCATTTCAGCAGTTCTCGTTTCCAACACCGCCACCTCGATCCTCGACAAACGCCAGAACCTCGGACAGATCGTCAGCCAGGGCAGCGAGCTCCACCTCGACCTGCGCCCGCACAGGGCCATCTCCGCCGCCCTCGGCTACCAGTATGCGCACGCCGTCGTCACCCGCTTCTCCGCGCAACCCGCGCTCGTCGGCCACTGGATCCCCGAGGTCCCGCGCCACAGTTTTACCGCCCAATTGCGCGCCGAGCGTCCACGCATCGGCTCGCTCACCCTCGCCGCCCGTGCCGGCGGACACGCCTTCGACGACAGCGCCAACACCTTCGTCCTCGACAGTTTCTTCAACCTGGACCTCTCCGCGCGCCACGACTTCGGCCCGCATTGGACAGCCTCCCTCATGCTCGACAATCTCCTCAATCAACGCCCCGACGTCGCGCGAACGCCCATCCTCACCCTCGGCTCACCCTTCCTCGCCCAGGGCGGCCTCGCCTTCCACTGGAATGGAGCCGCGCACTAGACCGGTGCCCCAGGTCAGACATCGTCTGACCTGGGATTACATTCGCTTCAATTCTCCCCGATCAGTCGTCCTGAGCCCTCGGGTTCAGAATCACGGGTTCTGTACCCGTCCACATCTCCTGCGTCCCAACCCCACTCCAATCCATCGAATAAGTTATCGTTGAGAGAAGTCATCACATGAAAACATCCTCCCGCCGCGCGCCCGCGATCCTCGTGTCCCTGTCATTCCTCGTGCTCGTCACCACGCTGCCGCTGTCCGCCCAAATCACCGCCGCCAACGACCCCGCCAACCTCGCCGGAGAACGCATCTCCCCGCAGGATCTCGCCGACACGCTCCCCCTCAATCACGGTGCTCCCGCCCTCCAGCAACTCCTCCGCAAGCTCCGCACCCGAGCCTCCTTTATGCTCATCGTCGCCCACCCCGACGACGAGGACAACGGCATGCTCACCTATCTCTCCCGCGGCCAGGGAGCGCGCGTCGCCACTTTCACGCTCAACCGCGGCGAAGGCGGCCAGAACCTCATGTCCGCCGACTTCGACGACGCACTCGGACTGATCCGCACCCAGGAGTTGCTCGCCGCCGACCGCTACATGGGCGTCGACCAGTTCTTCGGCACCGAGATCGACTTCGGCTTCTCAAAGACAAAGGAAGAAGCCTTCAGCAAGTGGACCCACGAGCGCGTCCTCTACGATGCCGTCCGCGCCGTCCGCCTCTATCGTCCCCTTGTCATCGCCAGCGTCTTCATCGGCGCGCCTTCCGACGGCCACGGCCAGCACCAGGTCTCCGGCCAGATCGCCCAGGAAGTCTTCAACGCCGCCGGCGATCCCACCGTCTTCCCCGATCAGATCGCGGCAAGCCTCCAGCCCTGGCAGCCCCTCAAGGTCTATGCCCGCTCCCCCTTTGGCCGCATCGACGAGCAGGGCATGTACGACTACGCCACCGGCCAATATGTCCCCACGCGCTTCACAAATTATGTAACCGGAAAAGTTACCGAAACCCTCCCGAAGCCGAACGTCACCGTTCCCGAAGGCGACACTGACCCGCTCCTCAATGGCATCTCCTACGCCCAGTTCGGTCGCGAAGGCCGCGGACTGCAGAAAAGCCAGATCGGCGGCGGTGGCGGCCGCGGTGGTCCCGGTGGCCGTGTCGACGTCAGCTACCACCGCTATGGCTCCCATCTGAACCAGCCCGACGGCGACGATTCGGGTCCCGAATCCAGCTTCTTCGAAGGCATCGACACCTCGCTCGCAGGCATCGCCTCTCTCGCACCCGATGCGAAAGCCGCAATCCCCACCGTTGTGAAGACGAATCTCGCTGTGATGGACAAGGATATCGCTCAAGCGGCCAGCCTCTTCAACCCGGATCACCCCGAACTCACCGCTCCGCCGCTCCGCGATGCGCTCGCCACGGTCGACGCTCTCATTCGCAATCTCGAATTGATCGACGCGTCCGTCCTACCAAAAGATCAGAGCTGCAACCTCCTCCACGAACTCCGCATTAAACGCGTCCAGCTCAACAACGCGTTAGTTCTCGCTCACGGCCTGACGATTGAAGCAACGTTGGCCGACAGTATGCCCGGCCAGAATGTGCTCACAACCCAGAAAACTGTACCCGTAAAGGTCAAGGTCTCCATGGCAGGCAAAGGAGCCGTCCATATCGACAGCCTTGAGATCGCCTCATCCACCCGCAAGACCGTAACCAAAAAACCGGCCACCGGCGATCTCAATACCCCAAACATCTCCACACTTCAACTCGAGGTGCCGGATGGCCTTCCCCCAACGCGTCCTTACTTCTCCCGTCCGGATATTGAACAGCCGTACTACGACGTTGCGGAGGCCGCTCTCCGAAATGCGCCCGCCACCCCCGCCCCTCTCATTGCATCCGCCAGCGTCAACGACGACGGCGTGTCAATCACCCTCGTCGCGGTAGTCACCTCGACACCGCCTGCCTCGCCGTCCAGCCAGTCGGTCCGTCAGCCCGTTGCCGTCGTTCCCCGGCTCTCGGTCGGCATCACTCCTGCGGTCCGCATCATCTCCACACAAGCCGCCAACAAAACCCCCTTCAACTTCAAGGTTGAAGTTCGTTCCAATGTCCCCAATGTCAAACCTCGCATTGAACTGAACATGCCTCCCTCATGGGCGGTCACCAGTCCCGAAGAGGACTTTTCCCTCGCGCACATCAATGACACCCACACCTCGCCCGTGACAGTCGTTCCCGGCGCCATCCGTTCAGATCAGGCCGACAGCAGCGCGCAGGTCATTCAGGCCTACGCCCTCGAACCCAAACTCGGCGATAAGGCTGAAACAAATCTCGGCTATCGCTCCGTCGGCTACCCGGGCCTGACGACGACCAACCTCTATCGTCCCGCCAACCTCCGCGTAGTCGGCGTCGACTTCATCACCGCGCCCAACCTCCACATTGCCTACGTCCCCGGCACCGGCGACGACGTCCCCGCCGCTCTTGAAGACCTTGGCGTCCAAGTCCATCAACTCGCCGTCGCCGACCTCACAGCCGAGGCGCTCAAGCCTTACGACGCGGTCGTTCTCGGCGTCCGCGCCTACGCAACTCACTTCAACCTCGCCGCCGCAAATCCCGCTCTCAACGCCTACGCCGCCAGCGGTGGCGTCGTCATCGCCCAGTACAACACCGGCCGCATTCCCGAAGGCACTGGCCCCTATCCACTGAACCTCAACGGCACTGAGAACGTCGTCGAAGAGCAAGCGCCCGTCCGCCTCGTCGCTCCCGCTGACCCGCTCCTCACCTGGCCCAACAAAATCACCACCGCCGACTTCGACGGCTGGGTCGAAGAGCGCGGCCACGGCTTCATGGGCACCTGGGACCCGCACTACACGGCGCTGCTCGAGACGCACGATACCGGCCAGCAACCCCAGCTTGGCGGACTGCTCTACGCCCACACTGGCAAAGGCGCATGGATCTACCTCGGTCTCGCCCTCTACCGCCAATTCCCGGAGGGTGTCCCCGGCCCCTACCGCCTACTGGCCAACCTCATCAGCGCCGCGAAGAACCCTCAATTCACCTCCGCAACACCCGACCGCTGAAAGCTGACAGCTGACAGCCGTCTCACCAAAATCCGAGCCCGCTCCGCCCGCGAACAACAGACCGAATCCCTACGCCCCGGACAAATACCAGCCTTCCCGCGTCAGCGGCAGCCCACTCTCTCCCTCTTCGGGACGGCTCAGAAGCGTCTGGTAGACCGCGATGTCGCCTCTGCGAAACGCCGCCGCCGATCCTGCCATATAGAGCAGCCACGTGCGGTAGGTAACCTCGGAAACCTGTTTCAGCAGCGCTCCTGCGTTCCTCTTCAATCCGTCAACCCAGGCGCGCAAAGTCAGCTCGTAATGTTCACGCAGATTCTCAACGTCGCGAACTTCAAAGCCCGCCGCCTCCGCCGCTCGCAGCGCGGCGGAGATCGTCACCAGCTCCCCATCCGGGAACACATACTTGTCAATAAAGGAGGAATGACGCAAGCTCCGGAGAATCGGAATCCGTTGCAGAGCTGGAAATCTGGATCGAGTGGACCCCGGCGAATCACGCATACCCGCCCCTTCAGCCCGCGCGATTCCATGATTCAGGAAAACGCCGCCCGGCTTCAGCATGTCATACACGGTTCGAAAATACTGCGGCAGGTTTTTCAAGCCAACGTGCTCGAACATCCCCACGCTGGCAATCTTGTCGAAGGCCTCAAAGCGCTTATGCGCGCTCCGGTAGTCCAACAGCTCCACACCGCAGCTCTGAGTCAGTCGCGCCTCCTCGATGCGCGCGTTTGCGATCGCCGCCTGTTCGCGGCTGATTGTAATTCCGTTCGCATAAACGCCGTGGTTCGAAGCTGCGTGAAGCACCAGGCTCCCCCACCCGCATCCGATGTCCAGAAAGCGATCGTCCGGAGACAGCCGCAGCTTCCGGCAGATCAGCTCAAGCTTGTTCGCCTGAGCGACAGCGAGGTCATCGTCCGCGGATTTAAAATAGCCGCACGAGTACACCAGAGATTCCCCAAGCCACGGCCTGTAGAATTCGACCGGCTGATCATAGTGGTGCGAGATTGCAGACCGGTCTCTCTCGACCGAGTGGCGCCGCCCATCCTTCCACCACCGGCCAATCGCCGAGGCAGCGTGCGACGCCGTTTCCAACAAGTCCTGTCGCCGGCCCCTTGGACGGCGAAAGACATGCTCGGTTGCCGCAAAGATAGCGAAGATGTCGCCTTCAACATCAATTTCGTTTGCCAGAAATGCCTCGCCGAGCGTGATCTCGGTCGGCCGGACCATCATCGTCTCAAGCGCCCCGGGAGACCGAAACACAAGCGTGCAACGTGGATCT
>DASWCA010000475.1:0-2275 GCA_036390355.1 Acidobacteriaceae bacterium | reverse complement strand
CCGATGGCGCATTGGTACGAGGTGTTCAACGGCGTTCACGTGACGTTCGGAGCGGTGCGTGGACCGCAGGAGGTGATCAACGATCCCCAGCTCCGGGCGAATGACATCATCGTTCCGCTCGAAGGGGCCGGCGGCAAGCTGACGTCCACGATCTCCAGCCCGCTTCAGGTGCATGGTGTTGCCAAGGTGTCCGCTAAGCGCGCCCCGAAGATCGGGGAACACAACGACGAGGTTCTTCGGCAACTGGGATTCACCGCGGCCGAAATCGATGGCTTGCGTGCGAGCGGTACCATTCCGAAGACAAAGGAACACGCGACCTAGCGCAACGACGCGGTCGTGGCGACGTAAGCCGCCGCGTCCCTGCGCTTGCAGTGAAATTCACCAAAGGGACCAGGATTTCGACCATGGACGAGATCGTTACCGAACATGCCGCGGGCATCCTGCGCATCCAGTTGAACCGTCCGACAAAGCGGAACGCGATGACGTCAGCGATGTACGTGGCTCTCGCGGACATCTTCAACGCGGCCGCGAATGACGAGAGCACACGTGTCGTCCTCTGGCATGGTGCGGGAGATTCATTCTGTGCCGGCAACGATATCGAGGACTTTCTGAAGAATCCACCGGGGCCTGGAGAATCGCCACAGGCCCGGCTGATGGACGCGCTGATCAACTTCGACAAGCCGCTGGTTGCCGCAGTCCACGGCGCTGCCATCGGCGGCGGGACCACCATGCTGACGCATTGCGACTTCATCTACGCGGGCGAGAGCACAAAATTCCAGATGCCCTTCATCAATCTGGCGGTCGTGCCGGAGTTCGGATCGAGCTGCTCCGTGCCGGCGCGGATCGGTCATATCCGTGCGGCTGAGCTGATCTTGTTGGGAGCTCCCTTCGATGCCCGGCGCGCGGTGGAGTTGGGTCTGGCTACCGAAGTCGTCCCCGACAGCGATCTCCGGGCAAAAGCAACCGACACGGCTCGGAAACTGGCAGCGAAGCCGGCCGCAGCACTCCAGGCCAGCAAGAGGCTCATGAAGCAGCCATTTCGCGAGCAAATCAAGGCCGCGATGAAGGCCGAGAACGAAGAGTTCAGCACGCAGGTCCGCTCTGAAGACGCAAGAGAAGCGTTCACCGCTTTCGTGGAAAAACGCAAGCCCGACTTCACGCGAACCATCAAATCTCCGGCGACTGCATGACCTTGGAAAAGCCGATGAATGTGTGCGTGTTGGTTGGAAGCCTGCGGAAGGCGTCGTTCAACGGGATGCTGGCGAATGCACTGATGTCGCTGGCGTCGCCCTCGATGAGGCTCGACATCGTCGAGATCGGACAATTGCCATTCTACAATGAGGATCTCGAGATGACGGCTCCCCCGGCGCAATGGATCGCGTTCCGCCAGCGCGTCAAGGCCGCAGACGCAGTTCTGTTCGTCACGCCGGAATATAATCGGTCGGTGCCGGCTGTGCTCAAGAATGCACTGGACGTCGGCTCCAGGCCGTATGGAAGCAGCGTCTGGGACCGCAAGCCAGGTGCGATCGTCAGCGGCTCGCCCGGGGCGATCGGAGGCTTCGGCGCCAACCATCATCTCAGGCAATCTCTCGTATTCCTGAACGTGCCGACCCTACAGCAGCCTGAGGCCTACCTTGGTCATGTCGACAAGCTCTTCGATGAGCACGGCAAGCTCGTCGGCGACGGCACCCGCAAGTTTCTGGAAGGGTTCATGCAGGCGTTCGGCAATTGGATCGAGACGATCCGATCCCAGGGTCAGCGCGTCTGACGCCTTGCAGCAGGTGCGAGCTGAGATCGCAGCGTGACGCTCAAAAATGGACTGGCCGCATTTGCTCGAATTCGTCACGGCACGCGTGGCTGAAGCCAAGCAACAGATCGATCGTGCCATCGATGGCCATTTCGCGCAGTTGGACGAAACTCTTGTCCGGCTCTAGATAGGTGTCCAGGATTTTGCGGGCGACATCTTCGGCATGATGGACCACCGGCTTTGAAGATACCGCCCGCATCGCGCTCAATTTGGCGTAAAGACTGACCAGGCTGGGAATGTCGGCTTTGTCGTGCTGGAGCGCATCGATGTAACATTTGGCGGCGTCTTCGATGAAATCCTTGTAAAGGGTCTGCCGGCGAGTCTCCTCGTGAAGAACCCACTGGGCGCGGACCTGGCTTCGCTGGCTCCGCCAATTCGCTATTCCACTCGTCAGGCCGCCAACGGCCGCTCCCGTGAGAGCGGCGAGCGCGGAGATGATGGAGGCGTCCACAGGTGCTATCTCCGAGC
>DASWCA010000474.1:0-3066 GCA_036390355.1 Acidobacteriaceae bacterium | reverse complement strand
AGCCAGGCACCCGCCCCGGAGCGGCTGATCGAGAACGGCATTCCGACCGAGGCGCTCGTCGCCCATGTCATCGTCGCCAAATATGCCGATCACCTGCCGCTTTATCGCCAGGCGCAGATTTATGCCCGCCAGGGCATCAATCTCGATCGCTCGACCTTGGCCGATTGGGTGGGCCGCGCCGCCTTCACGCTTCGCCCCGTCTACGTCCGCCTATTTGAAGGGCTGAAGAGTTCCACCAAGCTGTTCGCCGATGAGACGACCGCACCCGTGCTCGATCCCGGTCGCGGCCGCACCAAAACCGGTCAGCTCTGGGCCTATGCGCGCGATGATCGGCCTTGGTGCGGACCCGAGCCGCCCGGCGTGGCCTACGTCTATGCACCCGACCGCAAGCATGAACGGCCGGCCGTGCATCTTGCGGGCTTCAAGGGCACCCTGCAGGTCGACGGCTATGGTGCCTATGCCAGCCTCGCCGAGCGCGGCGATGTCGTCCTCGCCTTTTGCTGGAGCCATGTGCGGCGGCGCTTCTATGAGATCCAGGCGGCGTCCCCGGCGCCGATCGCAGCGGAGGCGCTCGTGCGCATCGGCACTCTCTATGCGGTCGAGGCCGACATCCGCGGCTGCTCGGCCGAGGAACGTCAACGCGTGCGGTTCTCGCGCAGCAAACCGCTCGTCGATGCGTTGAAGCCTTGGTTCGAATCGCAACTCGCCGCCGTCTCGGCAAAATCGACAATCGCAGAAGCGATCCGATATGCACTCACGCGCTGGGACGGGCTCACCCGCTTCCTGGACGACGGTCGCGTCGAGATCGATTCCAACGCCGTCGAGCGCGCCATCCGGCCCATTGCGCTCGGGCGCAAGAATCATCTCTTCGCCGGCTCCGATGGCGGTGGCGAACATTGGGCAATCCTGGCCTCGCTGATCGCAACCTGCAAAATGAATGCCGTCGATCCGCAAGCCTATCTGGCCGATGTCCTCGCCAAGATCGTCGACCGCCATCCCATGAGCCGTATCGACGAACTCTTGCCCTTTACCTACGTCAAGTCCGAGCCCGAAAGAGCTGTGGCCTGACAACGACGCTTACAGTCCACAAAGCGGAAATCTCATTACAAAACGGTCCGAAAGCGCGGACCGGAGGCCGATGGTGGAACGAAACCGGTTCGTCCGCCATAATCGACAATGTGCCGCTGGCCGCAAGGAAGTGCCTGGCACGATTGTGGTCGATACGAGTAATCGGCACCTCTACTATGTTCTCCCGCAGGGCAAGGCCATTCGCTACGGCGTCACGGTCGGCGAGGACGCGCTCGCCTGGTCAGGCGTCGCCAGAATCGGGCGCAAGGAAGAGTGGCCGACCTGGGTACCCACCCAGGAATCAAGCACCGCCTTGCCAATATTCCAGATTACGTAGGGCCTGGCCCCCACAATCCCATGGGTGCGCGAGCGGATGCAGAGCGAGATTCTCTAGGCCTTCCGGAGCTCTCGTACAGCCAAACCATCAGCCGGGGACGGGGCTCGCGAATATTTTCGCCAGTTCAGGAGTCATCAGGAGAATCCTGGCTTACGTCGTGGGTTTCCCATGCGGCTTGGCCGCAAATCAAGATGCAGGAGCATAAAACGGCAAGAATGACGCAAGAGCAGCAATCCTCGGCAAGCGGCGCCTTGCTCGATGAATTATTCTCAGTGTCTGCAAGGCCGGCATCTGGCGGATGTCGGTTGAGAGAGTTTGGGCTCGAGGGTTTGAACCCTCTGGAGAATGGGAATGAAAAAAGTCATTCTATACCTAATTGTGGCAGCTCTTGCGCCCGTTGTTATGCCGGCCAACGCCACCAATTCAAGCCCTCATCCAAGCGTTGTCGAAAACAACCCAACAGCGATGCGATCACCGGGGATTCGGTCGATGTTCCGCCAACATCATCATCGTAGACGCATCGATCAATTTGATTTTGGATACGGCGGCGGCTATCCGGATTCGTACGATACACCTGATTTGGATGCACCAGGTGGAGTGCCATATGGACCAGAGGCCGAAGACGTGCATCCACCGGAGGATTTCTCGTCGTCTGTGCCCACGAGATGTGTTCCCGAAAATTATACGGTCCCTTCGGAACGAGGAGATCATGGACAAGTGCAAGTGACCGTTACACGATGCAACGTGCCCATGCAAACAGGTGACTGATACGGACGTTGCGAGCCCACGGCCACGCAATTGGCGCGAGCGTGCGAACTGGATTGCGACTAACGTCAGGTTTTTGGCAAAACGAACCCAAATGCAGAGGCTTGGCTGACAGGTGGACCGCACCGAGCCGCAATGCCGAGATTGATGGAAGCAGAATGTCCGGCTACTGCACTCCGAGTGATCCCGCACGGCAGCCGAGCGAAGCAGTTAGCAACTCCAGGGGTGGCCGGCAACGCCTGCGGCCGACGCGGTCATGCCCGCCATCTACTTGCGCTTCCAGGTCGAATGGCCCCTGCAAATATGGCGTCGACGGTGAGTTCATGGTCGGCCAAGTCGTGGAACACTTGCCAACCGAGGGCAACCTCGACCGATTTGGCCACGTAGCGTGGCAAGCCTGGCGGGCCCACGCCGGGCCGCCACGAGCCAAGCCGGCCGATACGCGGCGGCTCCGCAACGGTAGAGAATGGGGAGGACGGACCTGCCACGGGTGCCCCAGGAGAGCGCCGCCAGCGGGCTCCCGTGGGGGCCGTCGGGCGGCGCTGGACGTCGCCGGCGCCAAGCCTCCCGGCAGAGGGAAGGGTCAGCGGGGATCGCAGCGGGCTGTGGGTGGATGGACACGGCCGCCGCGCTCGCCCCCTCTTCTCGGCCTAGAATGGAAGGCGGACGGGCCGAAAACCGGGTAATTACCTACGCCGCCTGCGCTGCCGCCTTCGACGACACGGACACAGTCTTCTCGCTCTTGCTGTAATTTGTTTCCGCCGCTCTGTGGCAAAGAGGCAACAGCGTCACAATTTTGGCTACTTCTCCTGAGCTGCGCTTGACTATCGCGGTCAACCGCCCGCCAATGAGAGCAGGGCGCGGAGCGTCGGGGGGCGCGATATGAAAAAGCTCTT
>DASWCA010000473.1:0-2868 GCA_036390355.1 Acidobacteriaceae bacterium | reverse complement strand
ATTACTTCGAGATTATGCTCGATCACCAGAATCGAGCCCCCTGCCTCAATTAGACGGCGGAACGCGGCGAGTAGTTTACTGACATCATCGAAGTGCAAGCCTGTCGTAGGCTCATCAAAAATGTAGAGCGTGCGACTGCGGTGGCGCTGACCATCGCTCGGCGGTCTCCCCAAACTCCGCGCCGCTGGCTGCAGATGCGCCGCCAGCTTCATGCGCTGCGCCTCGCCTCCCGAGAGAGTCGTCGCCGACTGACCCAGGCGCAGATATCCGAGCCCGACTTCTTCCAGCACTCGCAGCTTCTCGACGATCTTGGGCACGCCGGCAAAAAATTGCAGCGCTTCCTTGACGGTCGAGTTCAAAACTTCATGGATATTTTTCCCGCGATAGCGCACGTCCAGAACCTGCGGCTTATAGCGGGTGCCTTTGCACTCCTCACAGATCAGTTCCACGTCCGCCAGAAACTGCATTTCAACCGTGACCGTACCGTCGCCCTGGCACACTTCGCAGCGGCCGCCCGGCACGTTGAATGAAAAATGCCCAGCCGTCAGGCCTCGCTTCTTCGCTTCAGGAAGCGAAGCAAACAGCTCGCGAATGCCGTCGAATGCCTTTATGTATGTGACCGGATTGGAGCGCGGCGTGCGCCCAATTGGTGATTGGTCAACCAGAATCACTTCGTCGATGAACTCCGCGCCTTCCAGGCGCTCCCAACATGGAGCCGATGGCGTGCCAGTAGTTTGCTTCTTCGCCGATGACAAAGCCTGATACAGCACATTGTGCAGCAGCGTAGACTTCCCCGAGCCGGAGACGCCCGTGATGGCCACGATCATTCGCAGGGGAATGCTGAGATCGACATCCTTTAGGTTGTGCGCGTGAGCACCGTAAATTTTGATCTGCTGCGTGCCCGGCGTGCGGCGCGCACTCGGCATCTGGATGCGGAGTTCATCAGCCAGATAGCGTCCGGTGAGCGAACTCGGATTTCTGCGTATCTCATCATATGATCCGACGGCGATCACCTTGCCACCGTTTTCTCCGGCGCCCGGTCCAAGATCGAGAATGCGGTCGGAAGCGCGCATCACGTCGGGATCATGCTCCACCACCAGAATCGTATTTCCCAGATCGCGGAGATCGTGAAGAATGTTGATCAGCCGGTGAGTATCCCGGCTGTGCAGCCCAATCGAAGGCTCGTCGAGGACGTAAAGCGTTCCCACAAGCCGCGACCCGAGGGATGTCGCGAGCTGAATGCGCTGTGCCTCTCCGCCCGAGAGCGTCGAAGAAAGACGGTCCAACGTCAGGTATTCCAGTCCGACGTCGTTCAGGAAGCGGAGCCGCTCACGAATTTCCAGGAGAAGCTTGTCCGCAATCCCGGCTTCTTGTTCCGTCAGTTGTAGGTCATCAAAGAATTTGGCAGCGTCCTCCACGGTCAAGCAGCAGATTTGGCAAATGTTTTTGCCGTTAATCTTGACCTGCTGCGCTTCCATCCGTAGCCTCACTCCATTGCAGCTTGAGCAGACGGAATACCCACGGTAGCGGCTGAGAAATACGCGCACGTGCAGCTTGTACTTTTTTCGTTCGAGGTGATTGAAAAATCCGCGAATGCCTGGAAACCGCCCTTCGCCTTCGATCACCAGCCGCTGCTGGTCGGCATCAAGCTCCGCCCAGGGCACGTCAAGCGGCAACCCACTTTGTTTCGCGAAACGCTTCAGCTCGGTGAAGAGCGGCTTGTATTTCGGCTTGGTCCAAGGCTCGATCGCGCCCTCGTTCAGCGTCTTCGAAGGATCAGGGATCACCAGATTGAGATCAAAATCAATCGTGTTGCCGAATCCCTGGCAGCGCGGGCAAGCGCCATATGGGTTGTTGAAAGAGAATAGGCGCGGCTCCGGCTCTTCGTATCGAATGTTGCAGCGCTTGCACTCGAATCGCTGCGAGAAGCGCAGCCGTTGCTGCGTTTCACCATCGCGGGGCACAGTCTCGAAGATCACTTCGCCCGACTCGCGATAGCTGATCTCCACCGCGTCAACAATGCGCGCGCGAGAATCAGATGAAACAGCCAACCGGTCGACGAGGAGAAACACAGGTTCCGCGAAGTTGACATCCAGCAGGGATTCCGGGGTAGAAAACTCGAAGATTTGTCCATTCTGATAAAGCCGGTTGAACCCGCGCTTGCGCAGCTCGAACAGTCGCGCCTTGACTTGATCGTCGACCGTAGCCGCGACCGTAGCGCCGGCATCCTGCCGGCTGTCACGCGGGCGTCTCGCCCGCGTCCTGGCAGCGGCCGGCCGTTTCTCGATGTAGGCGCGGGCGTCCCGCCCGTGCGCCGCCAGATTGTTCGATGTAGGCGCGGGCGTCCCGCCCGTGCGCAACGGAAACAGCACGTTCAACCGCGTACCTTCGCCCAGCGCGAGCACCGCCTCGGCCACTTCATCCACCGTATCTTTCTTAACTTCGTTGCCGCATTGCAGACAGTAAGTTCTCCCGATGCGGGCAAACAGCAAACGCAGATAATCGTAGATCTCGGTGGCAGTCGCCACCGTCGATCGCGGATTGCGCGTGGTGTTTTTCTGACGAATCGCTACCGCCGGAGCGATGCCATCGATCACGTCCGCGTCAGGCTTCTCAATTCGCTCCAAGAATTGCCGAGCATACGCTGACAACGACTCCACATACCGGCGTTGCCCCTCGGCATAAATCGTGTCGAACGCCAGCGAAGACTTGCCCGACCCAGACACACCGGTGACAACCGTCAGCGAATTGTGCGGGATTTCAAAATCAATGTTCTTGAGGTTATGAACCCGCGCCCCGCGAACAATAATGGTTTCCGTGGACATCAGAGAGAAGGACCGCCCATGCCGCTTCTGGACCCTTACCGGG
>DASWCA010000472.1:0-3198 GCA_036390355.1 Acidobacteriaceae bacterium | reverse complement strand
CTGGGACTCCCGCGCGAGATGGTGTTCCGGCATCCTTTCCCCGGGCCCGGCCTCGGCGTGCGCATTTTAGGCGAAGTAAAACGCGAATATGCCGATCTATTGCGCCGCGCCGACGCGATCTTCATCGAGGAGCTGCGCGCGGCCGGCTGGTACGACAAGGTCGCGCAGGCCTTTGCGGTGTTCCTCCCGGTGAAATCGGTGGGAGTGATGGGCGACGGCCGCACCTACGAGTACGTCGTCGCCCTGCGCGCGGTGCAGACCAGCGACTTCATGACCGCGCACTGGGCGGCGCTGCCGCACGACCTGCTGGGAAAAATCTCCAACCGCATCATGAATGAAGTGCGCGGCATCAACCGCGTGGTCTACGACGTCTCGAGCAAGCCGCCCGCGACCATTGAATGGGAGTAGGGCGGATGGACGCGGATTTCGACGCTGCGAGGATGCGCGAGTCGCTGCGCCTCGCGGTGCGCGCGGCCGAGCGGGGCGAAGTGCCCGTAGGCGCGCTCGTGGTGAAGGACGGAAAGGTCATCGGGCGCGGCTACAACGCGCCGATCTCGAGCAAGGACCCCAGCGCCCACGCGGAGATCCAGGCGCTGCGCCAAGCCTCGGCGGCGCTCGGCAACTACCGCCTCGAAGGCTGCTCGCTCTACGTGACGCTCGAGCCCTGCGCGATGTGCGCCGGGGCGATCATGCACGCGCGGATCGCGCGGCTCGTCTATGGCGCGGCCGACCCCAGGACCGGCGCCTGCGGCAGCGTCGTCGATCTTTTTTCCGAGAAGAAGCTCAATCACCACACGGCGGTGACGGGCGGAGTTCTCGCCGACGAGGCGAGGCGGCTGCTCTCGGAATTCTTCGCGGCGCGGCGCCATGCCGAGAATTGAAATCTCGATTCCGGAACAGAGCCTCGCGCTGCTTGAGAACGGGCGGGAGGCCCGGCGCTACGCCGTCTCGACCTCGCGCAACGGCCCCGGCGAACGGCAGGGGAGCTTCTGTACTCCGAGGGGCGAGCACATCGTGCGGGCGAAAATCGGTACCGGGCAGCCTTTGAATACCGTGTTTGTCAGGCGCCGACCGACGGGGGAGATCTGGACACCGGAACTGGGCGAACGCTTTCCCGGTCGCGACTGGATCCTCACGCGCATCCTGTGGCTCTCGGGGTGCGAGCCGGGGAGAAATCGGATGGGGGAGGCGGACACCATGCGGCGCTACATCTACATCCACGGCAGCCCGGACGCGATCGAGATGGGGAAACCGGGGTCGATCGGGTGCATACGCATGCGCAACCGGGACGTCGTGGAACTTTTCGAGCTCGTGCCGCCGGGCACCGAAGTCAGCATCGTCGCGTAGACGCGCGTGCTCGCACGGGGTTTCGCCCTTGAGAGATCAGACACTTATCCTTCCGCGCGCAATCTATCAAGGCTTGAATTCCTGCGCTCCATCTCCAGCCCGATGAATTTGAAGGCGAACTTGGCCGAGCGTAAACTGGGACGCCAGATTAGAACGTTTTTCGGAAGATGATTGAACGTTGGGCAAGGATATGAAGAAGCTGGTGAATCGCATTCGGCTGATCTCTGTGACTCGGGAACGTTGGGGCGCTGAGTTGCGCAAGAGTTTGTCAGCGTTGACGAACCACCTTCTTCCCTTGGAGCGCCGGGACATTCCTTACTGGTTTACCGGAAAACTCCGGCCGAAACTTGCTCCGAATGAGACACTAGTGTTTCGCTTCGAGCGGGAAACTCCTTGGGGAAGCAGCGTTCTTGAGGTGGTCCGAAAAAGACCGAGATTGCATGATCTACCGGCCGATTCAGCGGTATCGCGATCGAATTGTCGCGAGTGAGTTTATCTCGGTAGGCCACAATCCTTACTCGTTTATTCCCGCGGCAACGATTCGAGCGATTCGCAAGGCAGCACTGACGGTTGATTCGGGACCGTATCCGAAGACCGGTGAGAAGGAGTCCATCGCGAAGCATCGGATTGGACAGGGACTCGTGCGTGAATCGGCGTTGGAGCGCTACGAGAAGCGATGCTGTCTTTGCCAGATGGATGAGCCGGCACTGCTGATTGCTGGTCACATCCGCGGATGGGCGAAGGGAAAGAAGGCGAGAAGTAATCCGGAGAATGTAATTCTCATGTGTGCTTTCCACGACAGTTTGTTCGGCAGAGGATTCATCAGTTTGAATCCGGAGACTTTCGATTTGAGAATCTCAAAGAAGAAATTGTCTGTCGGAACGTTTAGGCAGGTCTTGCGATTTACTTCTACATTTCGTGCACCTACGAGCCACCCACCGGCGCGAGATTTCTTAGCGTGGCACACGACGCATGTCTTCCAGAAATAAACATTGCAAGGCTACTTGTTGTCATGAAGAAAAGGCCCAACAAAGCGCTGCAGCCGACCGCGCGGGCGCCGCGCGGCGGCTGAGCGCTGCCGTTTAGGCGTCATGATCGCGAAATGGAATCAGCCCGTCGGTACCGCCTCATCTCCGATCGGGCCCTGGGTCTGGCTATTCCCACTCGCTTATGGCTTTCACATTGCCGAGGAGTATTGGCTGCACTTTCCGGACTGGGTTTCACATCTCTCTCGCTCCTTCGTGTCGAATCCTCAGTTCCTGTTCCTCAACGGTGCTTTCTGGCTCCTCATGGTCGTCTCCGTCGTCGCTATTCGAGCGCACACCTCCCTGGCATGGCTCGTCGCTACACTCGCGGCAATTCTCGGCATCAATGCGGCTCTGCATGTTCTCGGCAGCCTCGTTACCCGCACCTATTCACCCGGCTCGATCACCGCCGCATTCCTCTACCTTCCTCTGGTCCTCTACGCATTTCGGCGGGTTCTTCCGCGGCTTACCCGTGGTCTTGCCCTGCGGGCCATAGGTCTTGGTGCGGGCATTCACTTGGGCGTCATGCTCCTGGCAGCGCATCCATGTCTTCTCCCCTCGATGTAATCTAGCCCCGCCAATCTGTAACGTCATGACGCCTAACAACGCGTTGAAGCGGACCGTGAACCATCGTGGCGCGCTGTGTGTTTGCGAGTCGGCATTGTGTCCGGCCGCTCAACTCGGTCGTTAGGCCGACATCCGGAGTCGCGAGAGGAGAATCATGAGCAAGCTATTCGTCAACATTGGGCTTAGCCTCGATGGCTACATGGCACCCGAAGGAATGACCATGGAGAATTGGGACAGGCCTGAGTACAAGAACTGGGGC
>DASWCA010000471.1:0-8536 GCA_036390355.1 Acidobacteriaceae bacterium | reverse complement strand
AAGCTCGGGCACCCGAAGATCGATCCGCACGGACACTCGATCCCGACGATGGAGGGAGTGATGACGGCGCGGGAATCGATGCTGCTTGCGGATGTGGAGCGTGACGGGACCTTTGTCATCGACAGCGTCTCCGACCGCGATGCGCAGAATGTGCGGTTGATCGAAGCGTGCGGGATTACGCCGGGCGCGCGGTTGCGGGTAAGGAAGAGCGCCTCATCGGAGGGCTATTCGGTGTGCATCGGACGCTCGCTGAAGGCCTTCGGCATCTCCCGCGAGGTTGCGCGGGATGTTCGCGTCCTGCGCCTGCCAAAGTGATTCGCTCGCTTCCGTGGAATAATCGTGCGGAGGCCGGATGCCGCTTCTGCTATTTACTTCCCTGGTTTTTGGAGGATCGTTTGCCGCCGGGTTGCTGGGCGCTCTGACGGGCCTCGGCGGCGCGGTGGTGTTGATTCCTTTCCTGACGCTCGTCTTCCACGTCGACATGCGGTACGCGATTGGAGCGTCGCTGATCTCGGTGATTGCGACTTCCTCCGGATCGGCTGCGGCGTATGTTCGCGAAGGCTATTCGAATGTGCGGATCGGGATGTTTCTCGAAGTCGCGACGACCTTTGGAGCGGTGCTTGGAGCCTTTCTGGCGACGCGTGTGCCGACACGATCGCTGGCCGTGATCTTTGGAATTGTGCTGATCTATTCGGCGTGGTTGTCGCGGAACCAGAGCAAGGATGGGCATCAGGAGACGCACGCGAACCCATGGTCGGACAGATTGGGGATGTCGGGGGCGTATCCCGGCACAGCTTACGAAGGGAAGATTACGTATACGGTGGACCGCATACCTGCCGGGTTCGCGATGATGTTTGGCGCGGGCGCCTTGTCCGGGCTGCTGGGCATCGGGTCCGGCGCGGTGAAGGTGCTGGCGATGGATAAGATCATGCGCATCCCTTTCAAGGTATCGACGACGACCAGCAACTTCATGATCGGCGTAACGGCCGCTGCTAGCGCGGGCATTTATCTTGCGCGCGGCTATATCAATCCGGGGCTGGCGTTTCCGGTGATGCTGGGCGTGCTGGGAGGCTCGCTGCTGGGCGCGAAGGTTCTGGTGCATTGCAGGGTGTCGCTTCTGCGAACGATCTTCGCTTTCGTGATTGCGGCACTGGGCGCTGAGATGATCGTGAACGGCTGGCTGGGAAAGGTTTGAGGATGGAGCCAGATTTGATGGTGCCCGATGGCAGCGAGACGGTTGGTAGAGCGGACTCCGCGGCGGGTGGATTTGACGACGCGAAGATGGAGTACGTGATGGGACGGCTGCTGCAAGTCGGAGTGCTGCTGGCGGCGACGGTTGTGTTGGCCGGCGGCGTCATGTATGTGATCGCACACGCCGGTGCGCAATCGAATTACCGGGTGTTCGTCGCGAGCCCTGTGGTGTTGCGCCATCCGAATGCTCTGCTGAACGCGATATTGCGTGGGGACGCGTCGGCGATCATATTGCTCGGAATCCTCCTGCTGGTCGCGACACCCATCTGCCGGGTGATCTTCGCGGTGGTCGGATTTGCGATCGAACGGGACCGGCTGTATGTGGCGATCAGCTTGATCGTGCTGACGGTGCTGTTGTTTGGAATGCTGCGCGGCGGTTAACCCGGCGCGGCGAGCGCGATGTGGGATTCAACTTGGGAAAAGAGAATGGCGGCCATACACGATGTGTGCATGGCCGCCTTAGTTTCCCAGAACTGTTTGGAGAGGGCTGTGTGGTTAGAAGCGAAGACGGCCGTGGAACTGCCAGTCGCGCGGCTGGATGCTCTGGTTCTGACCGCTGATCTGACCGAAGGTCGAGCTGTGCCACTGAGAGCCATTTGTGGGGTTCAGGTTGAAGAAGGTGGAGTTGGTGGCGTTGGTTACATCGCCTCCGACTTCGAGTTGCAGGTGAAGGGTGGCGGTTTCCAGAACATTGAAGGTGCGCCGGATGCCCAGATCGATGTCCCACCATCCAGGTCCGGTGAGCCCGTAGGGAGCGGACCGCGCGCTGTTGCCGATCTTCCAGGTGGCGCCGGGTGAGTTCGAATTACCGCAGGTGGAGGCATTGTCTAACGGGGTGGAGTCGGGGCACTGGAACGCAGCAGAGTTGAGATAGCTGATGGTATTGAGATTGCCGGCATTCGCCCCGGGGCCTCGTCCCCATCTTCCATTGATGCGCGCGGATTTCTTGTCGTAGCCAGGAGTGTAGTCAGGCATGCAGGTTCCCTGGCCGCCGTTGCTGCTCGGGTTGCAGGAAGTAGCTGTGATCTGGATCGGATATCCATCGCGATATTTGTAGATTGTGCTGATCGCCCAGCCTCCGCCAATGAGGCCCATGATGCGGTTGGTCGCGAAAAAGGCCTGTCCACGCCCGATGGGCAGCGTATAGCTGAATGCAACGTTGAACGCGTTGGTCTGGTTGGTCTTTCCCAGGCCGCGGTCGACTTGGTTTGCGGTGTAGTTCCGCGTGAAATTTCCATCCTGGGGACCCACGGGGAACTGGGTCCGGTGGTTGCCCGTATCGTCAAGTTCTTTGGAACGAGTGTAGTTGACCAGGCCGGAGAGGTTATGCCAGGGCCGCTGGATGACGGAGATCTGAAGCGAGTTGTAGGCCGCGTTTCCAGTGCTGCCCCAGAGGTCCCTCATTGTGCCAAATTGAGGGAAGGGCTTGAGAGACGCGCCGACGGTTGCATTAGAGCCATCGAATATTGGGTACGGACGCGCGCACCCGACATAGCTCGAACAGCTATCAATGAGATGGGATTTGTACTGTTGAACAAAATCCGGGGAGTAGGTATTGATCGCGTAGCCGCGGCCGGAGCCGCCTGGCAGGAAGTGGGTCTGCGATCCCGCGTAGGCCACGGTGAGGACGGCCTTCTTGTTGATCAACTTCTGCATGGAGAAGTTGTAGCTGATGAACTGTGGACCACGGCCGCCGTAGTAGGGGTCCGCAAAGTTGACGCCACCCGGAGTGCAAAAGGTAGCGTTGGTACTGCAGGTGTAATCATTCGCATGGTCGGGGAAATAACTTACGTAGCTGTAGTTGCCGGTGGACGCCAGTGGGTTGATGTTGACTCCGGCGGGAGTCCACGGGGGAAGGGCGGCCAGGATAGGGCCGGGAACCGCAGCGCCGTTCTGCGTTCCCTGGGTTGGATTGCTGACCTTGGTTACTGAGGGGGGTAAACTCGGAAGTCCAGGATTAAGAAAGTAGCCTGGATCGCCCTGGACCCCGTTTGCGGCAGTTCTGGTGGTCTGGGCAAACTCGTTGTTGTTTCCTGTGCCGGTCGTCGATGCTCCTCCGATCGATCCGCCCACGCCGCCGGCATGGGTGAGGGTGAGGGCGAAGGCGCCGCTGAAGACCGTGGTCGGCGTGTACGCGTAGGAGAAACCGAGCCGCGGCTCGAAGTTCTTGTTATAGGGATGAACCGGCGTGGTGCAGTGGCAAATATAGGGTGCGTAGCGGGGATCGGTTGAGGAATTTGGGAAGCCCGCATACTCCAGCACTCCGGGATTGCCGGTGATGGGATTGTTGGTGCTGACGTTGAGGAATGAGATGCGGTTCTTGACCTCGTGATACGGCTGGAGATAGTCGTAGCGAATCCCGAGATTCAAGGTGAGCTTCGGACCTACCTGCCAGTTGTCCTGGACGTATACAGCCATCGGTCGGTAGCGGGCTCCAACATCCACGATGTCCTGGACCACCGTATCGCCCTGATATACCGCGCCAATCAGAAAGCTGGCATAGGAGTCGCCGTCCGTGTTGTTTGGGCACCCCGTTGTAGCTGTCACCACTGAGCTTTGGGTGCAGTACCCGGTCGAGCTGGAGTGGAATGAGAGCGCCAAGGTGTTACTGCCGCCACTATAGCTTCCGCCGTTGGATTGCAGCCATTGCACCTGCGCGCCATAAGTGATGTTGTGGCGGCCCTTGATCCACTGCAGGTTGTCGATGACAGAGTAGCTGTTGGTAGCCACCGGACCAGTGCTTGCTTTGGATGCCCAGTTGGCCGGCGTATCGGGCCCGTTATCTTTCGTGAAGCTGATTGCGGGCATGCTGTCCGCTGCGTTTCCAGCGGGCAGGTTGGTGATGCCCGCGGCAGAAGCGGTGTTCTTTGTGCCCTGAGTGAGCGAGAAACCCTGTCCCCAGGTGCGCGTGAATCCGTACTTCAGGGAGTTGATCAACGTCTGCGAGGCGATGTAGGTGTATGACAGGACGCCGGAAGCGGTCTTCTGATTGGTAAACTGACCGGACGCATAGGGGATGGGAAGCTGGGTGTAGTTGTCGTAGAACGGCGCTCCGGAATAGCCGACGACACCGCCGATTCCCACGACCGAGAACTTATTCCGCGAGTTCATGGTGTAGTCGAGGCGAGCGTCAACGCTGTAGTCCGAATTGGAAAGGGGAAGGCTTGCAAGGTAATTGCTGAACGTGGAGAGGTTGGTCGGGGCCGGAAGCGCCTTCTGCAGATTCAGCGAGATGCTGGAAAGCTCCGAAGTGGGTATGACATTGTTAGTCGGTATCCCGTTCTTCAGCCCGGTAAAGGCAGGACGGCCGAAAAATGAGCCTTGCGTCGCGTCCACGATCGTGGAAGTTGCGGTGCCCATGACGTCGGTGAAGTCGCCGGTGCGTTCCGCGGTTGTGGGAATGTTGATGTACTGCGGCGTATTGCTGATCTTGGTGTAGTGGAAGCCAGAGTAATCGCCAAAGAAGAAGAGCTTGTCCTTGAAGATTGGACCGGACAGAGATGCATCGTACTGGTTCTGGTGTTCGCCCGGTTTTTCCGCGATACCGCTGGACGATGGCACTTTGGAGAGGTATCCCCAGGTGTCGAACATGGTGTTGCGGATGTAGTCCACGACGTTGCCGTGGAACTGGTTTCCACCGGATTTGATGGTGTAATTGGAAGCCCCTGCCCCGCCGAAGGATGTCGAAGCGCCGCTTGTAATGGTGGAAAACTGGTTGACCGCGTCGACCGACACAGCAGTCGCCAGAGGATTATTACTGCCTTGCTGGTTGATGTTGGAGACAGGCACGCCTTCGAGATAGTTCTCGTTGAGGTTGGTCTGGCCTGTGCCCCCGTAAACGCCCGAGTTACCGTTCGTCGCACCTGTTGTGAGCTGCGGGTTGCCCGCCGCGTCGTTCACCGTCACATTGCCGTTGTTGGCGGGGTTCTCCTGGACGCCAGGCATCAAGTACTGGAAGGCGGTGGGATCGCGCGGGCCTCCATTCATCGAGAGTGGCAATTGGGAATAGAGCTCGTTTTCGATCGTCCCGCCCAGGGTAGCGTCCGTCGTGTTCAGGTAGGGGGGAGCATCGGTGACCGTGATGGTCGTGTCCTTGGAGCCGACGGCGAGCTTCAGATTCAGCCCGACCACCTGCGAGTTGTCGACTGTGATGTTCTCCTGAAGCATCCGCTGAAAGCCGGTTGCGACGACTTCCACGATGTAGGGTCCGGTCTGCAACGGCTGTAGCGAATAGATGCCGGAGCCGTTGGTCTTCCGCGTCGTATGCACGCCAGTATCGGTATTGGTGGCGGTGACTTCCGCGTTGACGACGGCAGCTCCGCTCGGGTCTGTGATGGTTCCCTGAATGCCGCCGCCGCTGGTGCTCTGAGCCTCAAGCGCGGGGTTGCCAAACAGCGTCAGGCCGCAGAGAACCACCATGCATGCAATCAAAGAGCAGCATTGTGCGAGGAGACGGCGTGAAAGCCCGAGCGGCAAAGACCCAACTGTCGTGTTGCGATACATAGTTTTGCTCCATCTACTTTTGCGCTGGAGGAGGTTGAGCGGAGATGCCGATGGTTTCCGGTCGAGCATCGCCCAAAGCCTTGCGCCGGTGACTTGAAACCTAAAAAACTGATGAGCCGGAACGCGAAAAAAGTATTTGTTTACAGGGGTGATTGTCAATAAGAAAATGTTTTCCCGTTGAAACGGCTTTGACGCGATCCAGCCGTCTCCGTGGGCAATGGCAGGGTGGAAGCACACGAAGAGGCCGGGAAGATTTAAGTTTTCAAAGCTTCACCCAACATGCTACTTTGATTCTGCCCAGATTCAACACTGAATTTGTATTTCCACCGAAACGCGGGTGCGATCCGCTTCGGCGTGGTCTGAATGGCCGGAGTCCTTCGCTGGACCCGGACCGGGGCAAACCTGGAGAGTGAAATCCTTACCCAGTCAAACCGTGATGCAGCCCATGCAGGCGAGAGGGTCGGATATGCTTCGGCGTCGATCCACCCCAGGGCTAAGCTCTGCGTGCCTTCGATATCGCTCGGTCCGATTGTGTGCGAGGGCATCGCGGCGATCTGTCCGCGATTCGCAACGGGCAGAGGCCAAGAAGATTTTTCTTGCAAGTCTCTTCAGCCGCGACGTATCATGCCGCTTATTTTTGGAAACCGTTTCCCATGGGAAATCAGCCAGGAAATCACCTGGCGTTTGGGCATGTTTCTGCTCGATCAGCACCGCTGCACACGCATTTATCAAGGATCAGGTGAACCCGATGCTCTTCCGTAAACACATCGTCTCGACGCGAACGCTCCTCCAACTGACAGCAGTCGTGGTCTTCTTATTGGGTGGAATGGGAGCCGCATTTGCCGCTTCGAGTGGCCCGGCGCCAACGCTGGTTCCGTACACGATTAACGTGATTGCCGGCACGCCTTTCCTTGTCTCTCCGGCGACCTCGGTCGCGGTCGGCTACGCCGGGGAAGGGATTCCGGCGACCCCGACTCCCACCAAGGCCGGTGCAACTCTGGACCAGCCCTATACGATGGCGGTCGATTCCGTGGGCAACGTTTACATCACCGATCTCGGCAACGACATCATCCGCGAGGTCAACGCGCAGTCTGGCCTGATCACTACCATCGCGGGCGTTCCGCCGAAGGGCTGCAGCGGCATTAACTGCTCGCTCCGCACTAGCGGTTGCGCTGATGGCGTACCTGCCGCTGGAAACCCGATCGGATCGCACGTGGAAGGAATTGCCCTCGACGCATACGGCAATGTTTACTTTCTGGATAACACTACGGCGACGGTTTCCGTCATTTATCGCGGCGGAGCGCAGGTGGCGGCGTTCATCGCTCTTGAGGATCCGGGCGGAGTCACGAAATCTGGCGGGACAGTGCAAGAGGGTTACGTGTACCACGTTGCCGGCACGATCAATCTGACCAGTTGCGCAGCTACGACCGGCAACGTCGACAACGTCCTGGCGTTCCAGGATAGTTCCAACCCGAATGCGGCCGCAGGGGGACAACTTAAGGGCCCTACCCTGCTTTCTCTGGACAGCGCGGGAAATATCTATATCTCGGATGGCGGCAACCTCACCGTGCGCGTGATCAACACGCAGGCGACCGCGCAGACGTTCTTTCAATACACCGTGCAGCCGGGCTACATGCGGTCGATCACGAACTGCAATGCGCTCCTGACGGCTGCCTGCCCAACAGGCGTGACCACCTCACTTTTGAACACAGGCATCAACGGACCGGTGAATGGGCTGGTGATGGTCAGCCAGTACAAGTATGGTGTCGCCGACGCGTACGGCAACGTCTATGAGGGGAGCGGAACGGGAAGCGGCACCGGCGCTCCGGGCATTTACGGCGTCATCGCCTATGCCGGAGGTTCCCCGGTGACCAATCTGCTCACGATTCAGGCGCCGACCTACGTGGGGAGTTATCCCACTCCTTCCGAACTGCCACTCACCTACGGCAATGCGTACCTCACACTTGGAAATCCGTCGGTCAACAGCGGCGCCCTGATCAACAACTTCCCCGATGTGTATCCCTCGACGAACGAAAACTTCAACATTCGTCCTGCCTCGATGCGTGCCGATCCTCTAGGCAACTTCTGGTATCTGGACACTCACTATCCCGAGCTCTCGCGCATTGACCAATACACGTCGCTGGCGACACTTGCCATCTGGTGGAAGGGCCGGGCATTTGGAAACATCGCTCCCATCAACATTAACAACCCGTCGTTCACAAACCCGTATTACTGCGTCTACGGCAACACGGGTTCTCCGACAACAGCCTGGATCCAGGGCCCGCAAACGTTCGACCCCGAGGGCGATGGCTGCCCCTCCGCGGTCGCTTACTTTGGCGGCACTACTTCGTCGGGTCCAGAAGTCGCCTTCGATGGCTTGGGCAACGTTTATCTTCCCGACGATCAGAACCAGATCATGCGCGAGATCACGGTGGGCACCACCTTCCCGGCAACGGCGGTGGGGTCGCAGGCCATTCAGCCAATCCAAGTGCATTTCAACTCGAAGAATCCTCCTGTCATTACAGGTACTTCGATTGCCGACGCTGCCGACAACGACAATTCGACAACGACGTCGTTCTCAACCACGCAGGGCACAGACTTTTCCATCAACACGACCACACCGGAATTCCCGTTTGGCTCTCTGATCAATAGTGGCTTCAATGCCTCGGGGTATACGACGACCACTGCCAATTTCGCGATGTGGGCGGGGCTTCCCGTATGCACACAGCTTGGCGTGTTTCCGTCGCCAGTCTCGCCGGCGGACAATGACTGGGACTGCCTC
>DASWCA010000470.1:0-4609 GCA_036390355.1 Acidobacteriaceae bacterium | reverse complement strand
TGAGAGTGACTCTTCTGATTCAGTCTCGCGTCACCCTTGTATTTGCCGTCGTGCCGACGGTTAGGATCAATAAAATTTTTACTACAATTAAATCCAACTGTCATTGCGTTTCTCATTCAGCCGGGGGACAAATCATCCAGACATGGCCAAAAGGAGCGTAATTGGCCGATAATTGCGTCGCGGCACTGTGGGCGATTATGCGACCGCGGTCCGTGGAATGGACCGGCACAGGCTTTGATTTGCATATTGATCCGGTTCGACAACAAAATAGGCTCGTAACCGATCGCCGGGTATCCACGGCGGGCCGCGGGCTACTTTACGGTATTCTCCAGCACTCCGATCCCGGCGATGGCAATTCGAATCACGTCACCGCTGGCCAACGTGAAGTCATCCCCAGGCACAACGCCTGTGCCCGTCATCAGAAGCGCTCCGTCAGGAAAGCTATTGTCGCGGAAGAGATATTCGGCGAGTTGCTTAGGATCGCGCTTGAGTTCCGCCAGCGTGGTGCTCCCGGAGAAGACCGTCTCGGCGTGCCGCGCGATCCGCAATTCTATGGTGGTCGATTTGCTCAGTGGTTCCGCCGAGAGCAAGACACATGGCCCGAGCGCACAACTACCGTCGTAGACCTTTGCCTGCGGCAGATAGAGGGGATTCTCGCCTTCGATGTCGCGCGAACTCATATCGTTGCCGATGGTATAGCCGATGATGTTGCCAGAGGGATTGATCAGTAACGTCAGTTCAGGTTCAGGCACAGACCACGCCGCGTCGGATCGGATTCGGACTGCGCATTGGGGGCCGACCACGCGCCGTCCGGTCGCCTTGAAGAAGAGCTCCGGCCTCTCTGCTGCGTAGACGCGGTCATAAAAATCGCCGCCGCCCGCATACTTGCTCTCTTCCATTCGGGCGTTGCGGCTGCGGAAGTAGGTCACGCCGGCCGCCCAAACTTCCTGGCTGACGATGGGAGCAAGAATGCTGCCGGCTTCGAGTTGATCGATGGGATTACCGCCGGTTGCCGCCAAAACGCGGTCGTGCAGATCGGCGCTGCAGATCAGTTCGTCCCAGCTTGCCGCAGGCACGTGATGGAAACGGCTGTGTTGCTCGACAAAGATCCCGTTCGTGGTGCGGTAGAGCTTCATAGACCTGACCTTTCGACTTCGCTGCTTTGCGCGGATACCCTCGGATCTGACAAAGTCGCGCGGGTACTGAGCTGCGCGATGATCGCGTCAGCATCGTAGACGCATCCTCCCCAAACACCGCCGCTGGCCTGCACGAGCGCTGCCCAGAGCCGCGTATCGGCTGGCAGCGCCGGATGGGGAGCGAGGTCCTGCCGTTGCCGCCGAGCCGCGAGGCGACGGCTGCCCTCCTCGGCGGAGAAGCTCTCCTCGCCTTCGCCGACGAGGTTGACCGTGCCGTGTAGCGCGTTCCGATCGATCACAATTTCGATGGCGTCGCCGTCGAGCACGCGCCCAATCGCACCGCCGGCCAATGCTTCGGGCGAGATGTGGCCGATGCAGGCGCCGGTCGAGACTCCGCTGAAGCGCGCGTCCGTAAGAACGGCGACATGCTTGCAGAAGGGAAGGTTCTTGAGGGCTGCCGTGATCTGATATATCTCCTGCATGCCCGCGCCCGCCGGGCCGCCACAGATGAGCACGATCACGTCTCCATGGGTGACCGCATTGCGCTTGATCGCGTCGATTGCGGCGGCTTCGGTGATGAAGACGCGAGCGGGGCCAGTATGCGAATAGACATTGTTCTGGTCGATCAGGGATGGATCGATGGAGGTGCTCTTGATGACGCTTCCTTCAGGCGCTAGGTTGCCGGTTGGAAAACATACGGTTGCGGTGAGCCCCCGTTG
This sequence comes from Acidobacteriaceae bacterium, assembly GCA_036390355.1. Taxonomy (GTDB): domain Bacteria; phylum Acidobacteriota; class Terriglobia; order Terriglobales; family Acidobacteriaceae; genus Edaphobacter. The sequence goes on along the minus strand of DASWCA010000470.1, from coordinate 2,754 downwards.
GCGCGCGCGATCCGGGGAGAGAATGACGTCGTCCGCATCGACATCGTCCAACTCACGAAGTCTCTGCTTCAACGCTCTGCGCCGCTCGCTCTGTTCCCACCAATTGAGATTTTCATCGAGCGTCTCTCCCGTCACGGTGAGAACGCTGAGGTCGAGCAGCCCTGCGCGGCGCAGATGCAGCATCACCTCCGGCACTCCTCCGGCGAGGAAGACCTGAACGGTTGCGAAGTTGGTAGGCCCATTTGGCAGCGCGTCGACGAGCCGCGGAACTGCGCGATTCACCGCGGCCCAATCCGCTGCCGATGGACGCCGCAATCCGGCTGCGTGCGCGATGGCGGGAACGTGCAGCAGCAGGTTCGTCGATCCCCCGAAGGCCGCGTGCAGCACCATGGAATTGCGAATCGCAGCATCGGTGAGCACGTCGCTGGTACCGATGCCAAGCTGAGCCATGCGCAGAATCGCGCGCGCCGAACGTGATGCCGCATCGAGCCAGATCGGCTGGCCGGAGGGCGCAAGCGCCGCGTGAGGCAGGGACAGCCCGAGCGCCTCGGCAACGACTTGTGAGGTAGCAGCGGTACCGAGAAATTGGCAGCCGCCGCCGGGCGTGGCACACGCTCGGCAACCAATCTCGGCGGCATACTCGAGTGTGATCTGTTCCTGCGCATAGCGTGCGCCGATGGACTGCACCTTGCCCGCGTCTTCACCGCTTTCGGGAAGAAGAGTCACTCCACCGGGAATCAAAATACTTGGCAACGGGCCGGACGATGCGAGCGCCATCATCATTGCCGGCAATCCCTTGTCGCAGGTCGCAACGCCGAGCACGCCTTTGCGAGTCGGCAGCGAACGCATCAACCGCCGCAGTACGATGGCAGCGTCGTTGCGGTAGGGCAGCGAGTCGAGCATGCCGTCGGTGCCCTGGGTTCGGCCGTCGCACGGATCGGTGCACGCTCCTGCGAACGGAACACAATGCCGGCCGCGCAGTTCGCGTGCGGCCTCGGCCACGAGCAAGCCCACCTCCCAATGGCCCGTGTGGAAACCAAGCGCGATGGGCGTCCCATCCTGCGCGCGCATTCCGCCGTGGGTGCTCAGGATCAGGAATTCAGGATCGAGCAGGCGCGTGGGCTCCCATCCCATACCGGCATTCTGGCTGAGTCCAAAGAGATTGCCCGACGGTTGCGTCAAGAGCATCTCCGGTGTAATCGGGAGCACACCTTCGGGGCCGGGCGCGTGCGTTCTGGTCTCGCGGAAGAGGCGGGCTTCGCTCTCGAATATTTGCTCGGCGGTGATGGAAGTCGGTGGATGAATGCTCATAATTCCTGGCAGGCTTCGGGTACAAGTACAGCGTCAGATTGTTGCGGCTCGACCAGAAACAGGAAAAGTATCGCAGAACATGCCAGCGAAAACGACATCAGCAGATAGCCCGCGCGTGGATTTCCCGTCGCCGCCTGGAGCCATCCTACGAAATAGCTGCCGAAGAAGCCCCCGAGCGCGCCGCAACTGTTGATCATCGCGAGCACCTCGGCGGTCACGTTTTTTGGAACTCGTTCGGGCACGATTGCGAAGAATGGACCGTAGGGCGCATACATGCATCCGCCTCCCACGATAAGACATGCGAAGGCGATCGGGAAACTTCTTTGCGCGAAGAGGAATGAACCAAACAGCGCGAACGCCGAAGTCAGCAGAAGTGGCCAGATCAGGGACCGGCGCTTCAAAGTCTTGTCTGAGATTTGCGCGACCAGCAGCATCAGTAAGACTGCGAATACGTAAGGGCATGCGGAGAGCAGACCTGTGTTCGCCATCGAGAGAGCACCGCCTTGGCGCAGAATCGTCGGCAGCCACAACACGAAGCCGTACACGCCCAGGCTCCAAAGAAAATACTGCGCCGAGAGAAGGAGCACATCGCTGCGAATCAGAGCGGCGCGGACCGCACCGATCGCCGGTAGCGAGACCTGTTCCCGTGAAAGCCGATCCTCGAGCACCGTGGCCGCCTCGGGCGTCATCCAGCTTGCTTCGCGGGGCTTGTTGCGCACAAAAAGCATCCAGACAAAGGCCCACAGGATGGAGGGAATGCCTTCAAGAATGAATGTCTTCTGCCACCCAAAATCCTGGATGAGGAAACCGGTGATCGCAGACATCCAGATGACCGTGACCGGATTGCCGAGGATGAGAATGGTGTTGGCGCGCGATCGCTCCGCGCGGGTAAACCATCGAGTAAGCAATAGCAGCATCGCGGGAAAGATGCAGCTCTCGGCAACTCCTAACAGGAAGCGGTCGAGTGCGAGCAGCCAGAATTGGCGAAGGATGCCGGTCATTGCTGCCAGCATTCCCCACGCAATCAGAGCGGTGAAGACCAGTCCACTGGCGCTGCGTTTTCTGGCAAAGATCGCGCCTGGCAGTTGGAAGGCGAAGTAGCCGAGAAAGAATAGCGCGCTGAGCAACGACGAATCTTTGGCAGTGATGTGAAGAGTGGCCGCGAGCCCTGCCGCGGCGCCAAATCCATAGTTCGCGCGATCGAGGTAGGCGAGACTATACGTAACAAAGACCGCCGGCAGGAGATAGAACCAGCGCCGTCTTAAAGTCACTTCGATGGCCGGCTCAGCGGTCGCAGTACTCTGGGCATTGCCGGCACTCGCGCGGTGAAGCTGGGACTTCATCGGATCCCTCGATTGCAAACGAAGACAAGGCTACGCCTGGTCGAAGGTGTAAGGCGCGCGCTGCGGGCGAGAAAGTAAAGCGTTGGCCGCCTCATCGCCA
>DASWCA010000469.1:0-4357 GCA_036390355.1 Acidobacteriaceae bacterium | reverse complement strand
CAACTGCGGCGCGCTTGCACCCGGAGCCAACTGCAGCATCGCAGTCACGTTCATCCCGGACCCCGCACGCGCCGCCGGAACGCTGCAGATCCCGGTCACGAGCGCCGTCGGAGGAGCGCCCGTTCTCACCACCTACACCGTCCCACTGACCGGTGCTTACACCACCGAAGATCAAGGCCTGGAGATCGTTCCCGGCGCAGTCGAATACGGACCACAAGCCACCGGCTCGCCCGGTGTGACGCGCCAGTTCACCATCGACAACCTCACAGCGAAATCGCTCGCGCTGTCGATCTCGTTGCCGCGCCAGTTCGTTCTCTCCAGCGCGCCGTGCTCGGGCCTTGCGCCACATGCGAGTTGCAACTTCTCGGTCGCGTTCCTCCCGCTCGCTAACGGAGACATTACCGGCACGCTCTTCGCCCAGGGCACGCCGACCGACGGCTCGGCGACCCTCAACGGCATAGGCTATGTGGAGGGATACGGCATAGGCGCAGGCACGCTCGCCATAACGGGAAGTCTGATGCCGGGTGGCGTGCTGAGCTTCGGCCAAATTCCGTCGGGACAGTCGGTACAGCGCGTCCTCACACTGACGAATACATCCGCGAATTCACCGCTAACGATCCGCCGGATCACCAGCGGCTGGCCATTCCTCTCGACCACGACATGCGGCGCGACGCTCCCACCCGCCGCAAGCTGTACCGTCATCCTCGCATATACGCCGACCAACCAGATCGCGGCCGGAGCAACTTCGCCGCCATCGATCGCCGACACCGGCACCCTCGTCATCGAGAGCGACGCCGCCTCCAGCCCCGACTTTGTCGATCTCACCGGCAGCGCGACGCCAGTCACGCTCCCATCGCCATCGAACGTCGCTCCACTCGCGGCCTTCGTCGCGTCACAGAGTTCGCTGACCTTCGCCAACACCGCAGTTGGAACCGTCTCCGCGCCGCAGACCATCACCCTGGACAACACCGGCACCGCGGCGCTCAACATTCTCGGCATGCGGACCACGCCGGATTTCGGGGTTACGAGCAACTGTTCGACCATCGTTCCCGGCGCGAGCTGTGCTCTCACCGTGACCTTCAATCCACAGAGCTCCGCTCAACCTACCCGCGCCAGCTCCATCGAGATCTCCTCGAATGCAAGCACGTCGCTCGAATTCATCTCGCTCGTCGGAGTATCGGGCCCATCCTCCCTTGACCTCAGTCAAAGCTCGCTCAACTTCGGCACGGTCCTCGTCGGCGCAAACGCAGCACTCACTGTGCAACTCACAAACTCAGGTTCCAGTGCTGCGACGATCACCGGAATCTCCGCCAGCGGCGACTACTCCGCGGCAACCGGCTCATGCCCGGCACCAGGACTTGCTCTTGCCGCAAGCGCGAGTTGCGTGGTGCAGGTCACTTTTGCCCCAACCCAACCGAGCACGCGCGTCGGGACACTGTCGATCGCGAGTTCGGCCACCGCCGCGCCACTCGTGGTCGCGCTTACCGGAGTGGGCGCGCAATCGCACCTGCTCATCTCGCCCTCCAGCCTTAACTTCGGATCGATTGCTGTGGGATCCGCAGTCAGCCTCTCGTTCACGCTGGCAAATACCGGGACGGCGCCAATCACAAGCATCGCTCTCGTAACCACGACCGACTACACCGTTGCCGCATCTTGCGCGGTAACTACGCTGGCAGCCGGCGGCAGTTGCTCCGTCACTGTCACCTTTGCTCCGTCGGCGGCTGGTGCGCGCGCGGGAGTTCTGACCGTCACCAGTTCCGATGCAACATCGCCCACGGCAGTGCCGCTCGCCGGCAGCGGCACCGTCGTCATCGCCAATGGAACGTTCACGCTGACGGCGGGCGGCTCGAACACCGCATCCGCCACCGTCGCTGCCGGCTCACCCGCCACCTACAACCTGACGTTGACGCCCCTCAATAACTTCTCCGGGCCTGTCGTGCTGAGTTGTGCGCCGGTTGCGTCAGCGCAATACGCCTATTGCTCGCTGCTGCCGTCGAGCCTCACGCTCTCAGGCACAGCGCAGAACGCGGTCGCTACGCTCACGACCGTCACCTCAATCGCCGCCAACTCCGCGCCCGCAAGACGCACTCGCAGCTTGGGAGACACGGCCCTCTGCCTGCTCTTTCCCGCAATCATCTTCGCATGGAAGGCGCGCACCTCGCGCCACCCGGCATGGCGTAGAGCCGGTCCAGCGGCCTGGGCTATCGTCACGGCTATTGCCCTGCTTACCGCCGGAGGATGCGGCGGCAACAACGTTACCCCATCGTCCCTGCGCTACTCTCCGGCTGGAAGCTACCAGTACCAGGTGACCGCGAGCTCGGTCAGCGGCAGCACGCCAATCACACAGACCGTCACGCTGAACCTTATCGTGAAGTAGCGACGGCAGGGGCGCCGATAGGGATCTTCACCTGCTCGACGATCTCAATGCCGAAGCCCTGTAGCGCAGGAATATGCGTCGGCGTGTTGGTCAGCAGGCGAATGCGGCGAATGCCAAGGTCCGACAGAATCTGTCCCCCAAGGCCCACCTGGCGCAGAGTACGCTGCGTCCGCTGATGACGCTCTTCCCCCTCGATCGTTCGCGGATCGCGACTCGCATCGCGGTGCAGCACCAGCCGGTGAGGCGCTCCAGCACCCGGCAGCGGAGGCCCTGTGCGATCGATACCAAAGCCTCTCGCCCCATTGTGCAGATAAACCAGCGCACCGCGCCCCGCTTCCGCGATCATGCGCAGCGAATTGTCCACCAGCGCACGGCAGTCGCACAGCGCAGCCCCAAAAACGTCGCCCGCCAGGCAGTGCGTGTGCACGCGGACCAGCACCGGCTCGGAGTCCTGCTTGTCGGCCGCCCCGCTAACCTCACTGCCAATGTCATTGCCGTACACCAGCGCGACGTGCGACTCAGCGCCATTCACTTCGCTCTCATACGCGATCATGCGGAAGTCGCCATACTGTGTCGGCAGCACCGCCTCGGCAACGCGGTGGATGTAGCGCTCGTGCTGCAGCCGATAGCGGATAAGCGCGGCAACGGTAAGCATCTTCAGGCCATGCTGAGCGCAGAACCGGATCAGGTCCGGCACGCGCGCCATGGTCCCGTCTTCATTCATCACCTCGCAGATCACGCCCGCGGAGACCAGGCCCGCCATCCGCGCCAGATCCACCGACGCCTCGGTCTGCCCCGCGCGCACCAGCACCCCGCCCTTGCGGGCACGTAGCGGAAAGACGTGGCCCGGACGCGCAAGATCGTTCGCGGTCGACCTTGGGTCGATTGCGACCCGAATCGTATGCGCGCGATCCGCAGCCGAGATGCCCGTCGTCACACCTTCGCGCGCCTCAATCGTCTCGGTAAAGGCGGTGCCGAATCGCGATGTGTTCTCGGACGTCATCGGTCCGAGGCGCAGATAGTCTGCGCGCTCCTCGGTCAGCGTCAGGCAGATGAGCCCCCGCCCGAAACGCGCCATGAAGTTGATGGCCTCGGGCGTGACAAACTCGGCGGCCAGCGTTAGATCGCCTTCATTCTCGCGGTCCTCATCGTCCACGACGACCACCATGCGGCCTGCGCGTATCTCGTCGACCGCCTCTTCCACCTCGGCGAAGACCGTATTCCGCGGCTCCTGGGTCATCTCTATTCCTCAACCGTGCTGGGCGGCAGAACCATGGTGATTCCAGCCGCAAGCAGCTCATACAAACCAAACAGAATACCCGCGAGAATAATCCCGGCAATCAGCATCGTTCCCGTCGAGTGGTACTGCACCATCCGGTCGAACCGATGGCTCTGAACCACGAGATACGCCTCGCGCCCACCGCCCAGCGAACGCATCTCGTCAAAATGGCGGTAGATCCCGAACATGATGCCAAGAAAAAGCGCGGAAAGCACCCGTCCCGTTTTGTATTGCTTCATAGCGTCTCCAGTCCCATCATATCGCCGCTGCCTTCAAACGAAAGCGCCGCCCTTGAATCAGGCGGCGCTTGTCAGTTCTTGGCCGATTTCTACAGCGTCGACTCGATCTCGAACCCCCAGGCTTCGAGCAGCGCCTCAGGGATGTACTTCGAATTCTTGTTTCGCCGAGCCCACTCACGCAGCCGGGTCGAGCGAATGTACTGGTCCGGAGTCAGCTTGAACTCCTTCACAACCTGTTCGAAGGAGGTTACGGTTGGAACTACAGGGCCGATTGGCTCGGGCTTGCCCCAATTCGGATTTCCACGACGCTTTGCCATCAGTTGTATCCTTTGTCCTTTGATTCGAGCTCTTTACGTCGAGCCACAAAGTCTTGCGTTGGGTGTCGAACACAGCGTTCTTCCGCCGAGACACGCGAGATTCATTCTAGGGCATTTAGAGGCAAATTGCAAGTACCTTCAGGTT
>DASWCA010000468.1:0-6031 GCA_036390355.1 Acidobacteriaceae bacterium | reverse complement strand
ACGACGTGAGCCTTGGGGAAATCCTTGACGATCTGGTCCATCGTGGCCTGCGCGTCTTTGCAATGCGGACACTGGAGATCGGCGAACTCGACGAGTTCGAAGTCCTTGCTCTCCGCGCCGCGGTGCGCTCCATCGGCACGTTCCTTCAGCAGATCGCGGTTGGCGGCAAAGGGAGTTGCGCCAAACGGGACGACGATGGACCCCTCGCCAATGGCATGCTTTCCATCCGGAGTGACAAAGAAGGTCGCGGGCTGAATTCTGGCATTGGGCGACTTATCGGTCACGTAAACGACGACCTTGGTGATGCCCGGCGCTGCCGTCGGCATGATCGCCATGACGCGGTAGATGCGGTTGGGATCGAAGCCCCACACCTGGTGCAGGAAGGCGTTCACTGTGTCCGTGGTGGGCGAGGGCGCGGTAAAGAGCTTCGGGTTTGCAGGAGGGAGCGGATCGGCCGAGGCGACCGGCGCCGGTGGGTTCGGATTGAAGGCCGGTGCGGCCGCTGGAGCCTGGGCGGAAGGGGCCTGGGGCGCGGGAGCCGCGGGGGTTGCGGCTGGGGCCTGCGCGAATGCGAGTGAGGCGGCGAGTGGGAACAGGAGTACTGCAATCAAAACTGTGGGAGAAACTGAATTGGGGTTCTTCAATGAATTCCTTCTAGTGCGAGAGGTTCACGCGGGTTTCGTTTGGTTCCGGAACAACCAGATCGCCACGGCGATCCAGACCAATCCTATCAACAGACTTACCCCGAGCCAAATATAGACGCGTGCCCACATCTCGTGCAGGCCGGAGGCGTGGTGCGCCATGATCCAGATGAAAAATACCGCGAAGTACATGCTGAAGACTTCGCCGAGGGTGAGCAGGACCAGGAGAATCATCGCCCAGGTGTATTTGGCTGCGGTCATCGTCTTATCTCCGTGCGTGACTTTCCTGTTGGACGGTTAGAGCTCGACTTTGACGGCGATGGGAAAGCGGCGGCCGTTGCCGAATGATTTTTGCGTCACTTTGAGGACGGGAGCGGCTTGCTGGCGCTTGTATTCGCTGCGCTCGACCAGCGAGAGGACGCGCCGGATGAGAGCGAGGTCGATGTGGTCGCCGGCTTCAGTGGTTGCGCTGAGGATTTGTTCGGCAGAGCAGTAGCGCTCGACATAGGCTTCGAGGATGGGATCGAGGACTTCGTAGGGCGGGAGTGAGTCGGTATCGCGCTGGCCGGGACGGAGTTCGGCGGAGGGCGGCTTGGTGATGGTGTTGGAGGGGATGACTTCGCGCTCTCGGTTCGCGTAGCGGCTGAGCGCATAGACGCGCGTCTTGAAGACGTCGCCGATGACTGCGAGTGCTCCGACCATGTCTCCATAGAGTGTGCAGTAGCCGGTGGACATCTCGGACTTATTACCGGTGGTAAGGACGAGGGCTCCGAATTTGTTGGATAGGGCCATGAGGAGGGCGCCGCGGATTCGGGATTGCAGGTTCTCTTCGGCGAGGCCGAAGGGAGTGCCGTTGAAGAGGGGTTCGAGGGTGCGCTGATATTGCTGGAAGACGTCGTGTATGGCGGCGAGTTCGAAGCGGATGCCGAGGTTGGTCGCCAGGTGGCGGGCGTCGTCGATTGAGCCGGTTGACGAGAATTCGCTGGGCATGCCGAGGCCAAGAATGTTTTCCGGGCCGAGTGCCTCGACGGCGATGGCAGCGACGAGGGCGGAGTCGATGCCTCCGGAGAGGCCGACGAGAGCTTTGGAGAAGCCGCACTTGCGGACGTAGTCGCGGGTGCCGAGGACGAGGGCGTCCCAGACGGCGGGGATGTCGTCGTCGGGCGGGGCGGTGGTATTCCCATGGTCGACGCGAGAAAGCTGCGTCGAACATGGGGCACCCGATTCGAGGTCGATGAGGATGAGGTCTTCGCGGAAGGAGGCGGCCTGAGCGAGGACTTCGCCGTTTGGGGAGAGGACGATGGAGGAGCCGTCGAAAACGAGGCTGTCATTGCCGCCGACCTGGTTGACCATAGCGACGAACGCCGAATGGTGGCGGGCGATGGCGCCGAGCATGTTGCGGCGGAGGTCGCGCTTGCCGGCCCAGAAGGGCGAGGCGGAGATGTTGAGGATCAGACGGGGATGAACGGCGATCGGGTCGGGTAGAGTAGCCCACTGGCGCATGAGTTCGTCAACCGGGTCGACCGCGTAGAGACGGCGCGGCCAGAAAGCCTTGTCATTCCAGGCATCTTCGCAGACGGTAATGGCGAGGGACTGGCCGTTCACGATGGTCAGCGTCTGGTGTTCGGCGGGTTCGAAGTAGCGCTGCTCATCGAAGACGTCGTAGAACGGGAGGAGCATCTTCTGCTGGAGGAAGCTGATTTTTCCGCCGGAGAGAAGAGCGGCGACGTTGCGGGCCCGCTTGCCTTCCGGGGGTTTGCCATTGGCTGCGGCGGTAGGCAGAGCGGTACCGCAGAGGATTGCGGGGCCGGAGGCGGTGGTGGCGGCGATCTCCTCGAGGGACTGCTGGGCACGGATGAGAAAAGATTTCTTTTCGAGCAGGTCAGCGGGCGGATATCCGCAGATCGAGAGTTCGGGAAAGACGACGAGGTCAGCGCCCATGGCAGTGGCCCGGGCGGTGAATTCGAGGATGAGGCGTGTGTTTCCGGCGAAGTCGCCGACGGTCGGGTTGATCTGGGCTAGGGCTAGCTTCATAAAGACAGTTGTTAGTTGTTGGTTGCTAGTTGTTAGTTGAAAAGCAACGGCAACTACGGACTGCTTCCAGTTTACCGCCTGGGTTATGAATTTGATCGGAGCCGTTTTCAACCAACACTAGCAACCAACAACCTACAACTGCTTTAGGAGCCGGTGCCGGAGAAGACTACGCCGACGGTGCGGGCGAGGATCTTCATGTCGAGCCATAGGGACCAGTTCTCGACGTAGGCGGTGTCGAGGGAGATATAGCTGTCGAAGGAGGGATCCTGGCGGGCCTCGACCTGCCAGAGGCCGGTCATTCCGGGGAGCACATCGAGGCGGCGCAGGTGGGCGATGTCGTACTGTTCGACCTCGGAGGCCATGGGAGGGCGGGGGCCGACAAGGCTCATATCGCCGCGGAGGACGTTGTAGAACTGCGGAAGCTCGTCGAGCGAGTACTTGCGGAGGATGCGGCCTACGCGGGTGACGCGGGGATCGTTCGTAATTTTGAACAGGATGCCGTCACGCTCGTTCCGGTGCTCCAGGTCTTTCTTCATCTTGTCGGCGTTGACGACCATGGTGCGGAACTTGTAGCAGGTGAAGGTGCGGCCTTTGCGGCCAATGCGCTGGGCGCGGTAGAAGATGGGTCCTTTGGAGTCGAACTTGATGGCGGCCACGAGGGCCAGCATGATGGGCCACCCGAGCAGCATGGCGAAGACGGCGCCGGTCGTATCCATGATTCGTTTTATGAGGATGGCGCCGATAGCGAGGTCGCGGCGGTGGAGGGGGATGGTTGGGAACTGCCCGATGTATTCGACGGGGGCGTTCCAGGCGAGACCGTCATAGAGGTCGGGGACGACGCGGACATCGATGCCGATGGAGCGGGCCTCTTCGACGAGGGCGATGACGAGCTTCTTTTCGGCTGGGACGGAGAAGAAGATTTCGTCGACGAAAAGGGACCGGGCGAGCGAGAGACAGTTGCGCACGTCTCCGATGATGTCTGCGTCGCCGGACTCGGCCTCGTGTTCGGTGAGGGCAACGAAGCCCTTGAAACGGAATCCGAGATGGCGCAGGGATTCGAGGTGGTTGCGCAGCGCGTGGGCGACGCGACCCGCGCCGACGATGAGAACATTGCGTGTTTCCAGGCCCTCGCGATAGCGGCTGTAGACGATCTTCCGCCAGATTGCGCGCCGCACGCTGAGCAGAATTGCCGAGAAGATCACCAGCAGGACGACGACGATGCGCGAGATCATTTCGGCGCGTTCGAGATAAAGCGTGCCGCAGAGCAGAAGGCCCGCAATGAGCGCGGACTGCACGGTCATGCGCTGTTCGTTAAGTCCGCTGCGACTCAGGATGGGGCCATACAGCCCATAGGAGCGGGCGAGACCGACCACCATCAGGCCATACCAGGCGACATAGACCAGCAATATCCGGGGAGCCGAATGGAATAGGAAGAGGGGCAAAGAGGTTGCGCGCACGTCGCTGGGAACGGTGGCACGAAAACGAAACGCGATGACTGCCGCGATTGCCACGGTCAGAAAATCGAGGGTGGCCCAGATCAGGCTGGTGACCGAGGGACGGTGGAATATCCCAAAACGAACTCTTGGCTCTGCGCCAGCGGATGGCCGCCTCCGGCCGGAAATGACCACTTGCTCGAGATAATCCGGTGTCGCCATGGCGAACGGCTCTCACTCCCGCGACGCGCATCCCACGCGCCGCAATTGGTTCTGCCGGATTAGCCCGGCGTCACTGGGAACAGGTTCATGGTTGAGTCAGGAACTTTGCGAAGGTACTCGCAGAGAACGCCAGAAACGGCGCTCGGCTCCAGGCTCATAGTGAGACTGCTCGAATCGGGTGCAACAGCTCAACGATCTCTCGGAAAGGCAGACATCGCGGACGAGCGGATGCGCCCAAATAAATCAATGGAGTGAAACCTGCCAGGTTACTGGTCTTTCTTTGAGAATACTGAAAACAAAGACGCATGACAATCCTTGGTATCTATCTTGGCAAAATGCGCGCCCCGGTGTTGGTCTAGGCCGGGAGAACGAGTGCATCGAGATCCAGGAACTCCTTGAGCACGGGATCATCGCTCTGGTCCATCTCGTCCATGGTGCCGAAGAAGCGCGCCTCCCCCTGATGCAGAAAGACTACTCTGTCGGCTAGCTTACGGGCAAAGCGCATATCGTGGGTTACTACGATGCTGGTGAGGTGCAACTGAGTCTTTAGACGCGCGATGAGATTGCCCAGGAGGTGGCCCATCAGCGGGTCGACCATGGTTGTGGGCTCGTCATAGAGGACAGCCTCGGGCTGGGAAGCAAGGGCTCGCGCAATGGCGACGGAGCGCTTCATTCCCGTGGAGAGGTCGGAGGGCAGCAGGTCCTCCATGCCGGCGACGCCGACCATTTCGAGCAGGCCACGGACGACTTGCTGGATCTGGTCTTCGGCAAGATCGTGACGCTCGCGAAGGGGGAAGGCAACGTTTTCGCCTACGCTGATGGAGTCGAAGAGCGCGCCGTTCTGGAAGACCATGGTGACCTTGCGGCGGACCTCCTGCATCTGCTTCTCGGTGTATCCGCAGATGTCCTCGCCAGCGACCATGATTTGTCCCTTATCGGGCTTGTAGAACCCCATGAGCATTTGAAGCGACACGGATTTACCGACGCCGGAACGGCCCAGGATACAGAGCGTTTCGCCCGGCAGGATAAAGAAGCTGACGTCCTTGAGGACGTCGCCGCCGCTGAAGGATTTGTAAATGTGCTCAAAGGAGATGTATGGGCCGGGTTTGCCATCGCCGTTTCCAGCCTTTCCTCCGGTTGCTCCACGATCCGCTCCGTCGCCAGCCGAGACAGCCTCGTTGGCAGCCTCGTTCTGCTCTGCGGCCTCGGCCATGAACTCCTGGACCGTCTCCCGCGTCTCGGGATCCAGGTCCGCGGGAGTCTCGGGCGCGGGATTGTCCTGTTTGGGCTGCTTTTCCGGATCGAGCTTTCGCTCTTGATTCGAGTCAGGTTCTGCCATGGGTGTGTCTCTATGATGCACGAAGGATCGGAGCGGTGCAGGAGAATTCGTCAACCGGACAGTTACGCGAGAGCATTGCGGCTGGATCAGGTATCGAGCGCTGCGATGTTGGCTTCCGCGATGGCAAAATCCTCTGGCGTGTTGAGGTTGGCAAACCATAGCGGTTGTGCGGCGCGCTGGGCTTCGGTAAGAACCTGCCAAGAGGGTCCGGGATGTGGCTGGCGCCAGCCTTCGAAGTGGAAGTGCTCATCGATCGGCAGTATGGTGGGGACTTGCTCTTGAGGCAGCGCATTGGGCAAAGCAAGGGCGTGGGCGACCCTCTGAAGCATGGGGAACATCTTGAATTCGCCGTCGGCGACTGC
>DASWCA010000467.1:0-8160 GCA_036390355.1 Acidobacteriaceae bacterium | reverse complement strand
CCGCCACGGGCGGCAGCACACCTGGCAATCCTCGACGTATTCCTGCGCCCGCCCGCCTCCCGGATCGAGCGTGATGGTCATCGTCTCGCCGCAGTGTGGGCAGGTCACGTCGGCCTCGGTCTCGAGGGCCGCCGCGTCCTCCGCCTCGCCCTCCTCAAGGGAGTCGGCGTCGTCGTCCCGCACGGGATCGTGATCAGGAGGAGGCATGGCGCATGGCAATCTAGCGGCCGTGCGTGGGGCGGCGGGTGCTTGCAAGGAGGCCGAACGATGGGCGGCGGCGCGACGAAGAAAAAGCCCCACATCCGAAGTCGATGTGAGGCTTGATCTTCAACCAGTCGGGACGGCGGGATTTGACGCGTCCGGCGGCGTCAGCCGCCGGTGCCGGGCTGGGCCCGGCAAGCGGAGCGTAGGCGCCGCAGGCGCCGAAGCTCAACCCGCGACCCCCTGAACCCCATGCGACTCGTTAGGGGACCGAGTTACGACACCGAGTAGCAATCACGCGAGGTCCTGGGCATCGGTGTCGTAACAGCGGACCCGAAGATCAACCGAGTGTCGTGAGAAACTCACAGCAGAACTCACAGCGGGGACTCCCCGTCGTTTGTCGTCGTCGAAAAACTCACAGCAACTCACAGCACGCGACTCTGACCAGGAAACTCAGGGGGTCGTGTCGTGATCTGCTCCACATGGCGAGAAGAGCGCGCCGGGGGTGTGCGACTCGGCGAGGGCGGATGTGGCCAGGATGAATCGCTACCAGTTAGAATGGTCACGTCAGTCCAACTCAGCGTTAGGCAGAATACATGGCATCATTGGCGACAGAGAATGATCTCCACAGAGAGCTCCTGAGCCTCTACACGCGCACAGGTGAGGCCACCGGTTATTGGGCCCACTATTTCCTACGTGAAGTACGCAAGTACGGCGGTCTCGCGGTCGCCAAGAAGCTTCTGCGCGCTAACCGAGTAAGTACGGGCTTCGATCGGCTCATCGCGGCAAGACGGGCCGACCTCTCAATAGAGGCTATCGCGCTGTCTTCGCGCTTCAAGCACTTGTTCTCGGCCGAAGAGCGCGCCGTCGCTGCAAAGCGGATTGAGGCATTGCCACGCACAGCGTTTCCAACGAATCGGGTTCGTAATCCGGCGTTCCCGACCGATCTTGTTGGCGATGCCTACCCTGAGGGCTCCGTCGAACGCGTTAGTGTGAACCGATACGAGCGCAACGGCAGAGCCCGCCTCGCATGCATTCGCCACCACGGGGCACGGTGCGCCGTGTGCGATATTGATTTTGAGGAGCGATACGGCGGGATCGGCAAAGGCTTCATCCACGTTCACCACAAAAGGCCTCTCGCCGCGCTTGGGAAGCGCTACCGGCTGAACGCGGTCAAGGACTTGGTGCCGGTTTGCCCCAACTGCCACGCGATGCTCCACAAACGAGAGCCACCTTACGATATCGAGCAGTTGCGCGCTATCCTCCGATCTGCCTAACGAGGAGTTGTAGCTGACAGCGCTCGCTGCGGTTGCGGCCCGCTCGCTTCGCTGGCTGGCCGCATTCATTATTGACGCGCTGCAGCTAAACTCCGGGCGTTGGGCGGCACGGTGGATCTCGATGACCTTGCGCAAAGCATCTCGGCTCTGTCAGATCACGCGGTGACTCAGCGCCTCACACAGCTTCTCTTGGACCTAAAGCAGGACGACTGGACCGTTCTCTACATCCTCGTTGCTCTTGCCGCGGGCTTCGTCATTGGCCGCTACCGTGCCTACGCTGCCTACGCATTCCAGAATCGTGGCGAGGAGCTGCTATCCCGCGTCGCGCTGACGCACTTCTGTCCTCCTGACTATCACCTGATGAATCACGTCACCCTTCAGCTGAAGGACGGCACAACCCAGGTTGATCACATCCTCGTTTCTAGGTTCGGCGTGTTCGTCATCGAGACCAAGGACTACAAGGGTTGGATCTTCGGTGATGCGAAACAGCCGAACTGGACTCAAGTCCTGTTCAAGCGCAAGTTCAGGTTCCAAAACCCAATACTCCAGAACTTCCGGCACGTTCGGGCGGTGCAAGGCCTCCTTGACTTCTTACCGCCCGGCGCTGTCAAGTCGGTTGTCGTCTTCACCGGCGACGCGGAGTTCAAGACAGAGATTCCTCAAGGGGTGTTTAGTCTCCCGAAGCTGATTGAATACCTGCGCGAACAGACTGTCGAGGTCATGTCCCTAAACCGAATGCAGTTCTGGGTGGGCCGACTTGAGACTGCGCGCCTCGCCATCAGTGGCCAGACGGACGTTGAACATGCCGAGAGCCTCGAGCGGAGGCACGGCAGCGCGACCTAACGCTTCGGGATCAAGCGCACGCAGAGCGCCACCGATAGCTAGGTGCCGCCAAACAAGGCGCTGCTGACGGCCAACAGCGCGTTCCAATTGAGGTTTGGTAGCGTTCTGGCATTCAACTTGGGTGGCTCGACGATCATCGGCGGCGCTGTTGGCCGTCAGCGGAGCGCCGATCCGTTAGGCCGCACGATGCTGCGTGACTCTTGCATGGGTGCGGCCTAACAAGCGTTTGAGGCTGTCGGCGCGGGTAGGATATTGAATGACGACTTTCTCTTCAGCGCGCCGCACCTTCACCGCGGTCCGTTAGGCGCCACGCTCGATGACCAAGATCACGGAGACAACTGAATGGCGCGTAAGCATTCCTCGCGAGCGCTTCCGAGCGCTTCGAGGCGAGCTTCACTTCAGACATGCTCTCGTCTTGGGCCGGATGCTCAATTCTCTCCGGTTTCTCGAAGTCGCGTATCTCGATAGCAAAGAGAACGAGGGTACTGGCGGGGCACGTCAGCGGTTTGCCGCCCTGTTCTTCATCGCGGCCGTGCTGTTCGAGGGTTTGAATCTCCTTCGTCGCATTGGTAACAGTTTCAAAGAGAACAATCGCTGGAAGGAGAGAGTGGTGCCCATCCTGCGAAGCGGGCGCTTCGACAAGCTCTTCGGGAACAGTCTTCAGCCTCTCCGCAATCAAGTTGTCTTCCATTTCTTTGAGGATTCCTTGGCGGAGCCGCTAAGCCGAATGGACCCAGAATCGGTTGTCTTTGTTGCAGGCTCGGGTCGAAGCCAGGGTGAAGTGAATTATGAATTGTCCGATTTGCTCGCAATAGATCTCTTCATGGGACACCACGCATCCGCCGAAGAAGAGATCAGGCATTTCAAGTTCCTTCTTGCGGAGTCCAGGGACCTCTTGTTGGAAGTGATTGCTGCGGGAGAGGGTGTTCTTGCGGAGTACTGTGAGCGCAATGGCTTGGTAACCGAGATCAGGGAACGTGGCGGTGAATGGCATGCCGCCTAACAACCTCTTGAGGCTGGCGGCGCGCTGCTAGCCACCAGGCGTTTCTTCGACGGGAAGGACACCAGTGACCGCCAATCCCAAGATTCTCCGTCGTTATACCGATGTTCCGGCCTTGCTCTATTTGTTGAATCGCAAAGTCGTAACGCTGCTGGATCCGGCGTCTTGGGAGGATACAAACGACTCTCATTATCTCTCGCTCTACAAAGCGTACCGCAAACTCGGATCCCTGTTGGCCCTGTGTTTTACGCAGGCGGGTGAGAGCTATCACCACTGGAGGGTGTTTGCGAACGGCGCCGGTGGCGTCTGCGTCCAATTCGATCGAGTCGCACTGCTCGACGCCGTCAAGGTGCACGACGGCATTCGTGCGAGAGGCGTCAAGTACTTGACCCTGTCAGCAATTCGAAAGACGCCTCCATCCGCTAGGAATCTTCCCTTTGCAAAGCGATACGCTTACGCGCACGAGAGAGAATTCCGGATCATTTACGAATCGCCAGTTGATCACGCAGAAACCCTCGATATTCCAGTCCCACTCAAGGCGATTCTGCGGATCACATTGAGTCCTTGGATTCAGCCAACACTGTCAGCAGAGCTTAAGAGGATGCTGAAGGCAATCCCAGGTTGCCCCCATCTCGAAATCGCTCGATCTATCCTGATCGGCAACGACGAATGGAAACGCCTCGGCGAGAACGCTGTCAGATCCGCCTCGACACGCCTGCGGCCGGGCAAGAGCGTAAGCTGAGGCGCGCCTAGACTAGGAATGAATCTTTCTCACTCTTGGCGGGCGTGTCGAACGAGAAACTCGCTCACCCGCTTGTCGCTCCAATGCCCCGCATCCCACGCCGCGTACGAAAAGAACTCCCTATCAGCCAAATGGTCGAGCTCGACAATGATTTTGGCCAGCGTCACGTCGTCGACATTGGGGAGCGCTTCCCTAGATTTTCCACCGGTCACTAGGTCGACTATGATGGGCTCCGTCCGCTCCTTGTAAAAACCGCCGAAGTTAGGATAGCATGCCGAGAGATCAGCAGTGTCGGCAACCGAGATCACACACTGCAGGAAATCGAACCGACAGAGGTAGGCCACGACCTCGTCTTTGTTGTTTCGAAACCGTCGGAAGAAGACCGGTCTCTCAGCAATGTACTCGGAGATCGGGCCGATGAAGGACTTCTTCTCGAATCGCTTCAACCGAGCCAGCGCCGTCACCGTGTCTCGCAGCCAGTAGCGACCCTTGCGCATCTCATTTGGCTGCTGCAGCACAAGCTGTCGAATCACAGCGAATGCCTGCATGGAGACGGCCACAGCACCGAGCACATAGACGCGGGTTGCAATGGCAAACCAGCGAAGGGCCTGTCGTTCAGATGCAAGGGGAACCACCGAAAGCGTCGGTGGTCGCTGCTCTCCGGCTGCCCGATAGAGATGGATCAGTGTGTCAACCACAAGCCCCACATCCTCATACTGCCGGTTCTCAATGAGTGACACACCAACTTGGGCTACCCGGTCGAGGACCGTATTCGCTGCCGTATCGAGCGACGGGTTCTCGACATCAAGCTCCTTGTCAGCCGCCTTCCATGCTTGGAGCACTTCGTCCTCGGCGACAAGCAGCAGCTCCCGGAGTTCGGACCTGCCTACGGCACTCATCTATCCCCCCGGGTCAGCCGCCTCAACGCGCGCTCGAACGCTTCAGCATCACTCCGGAGAAGTTCTTGCGCAGTGGGTGCAGCTGGCGTGGTCAGACCGGCTGCTTGGAGCAGTTTGCGAATGTCCGGTAAGACCTCCTGCAACCAGCGCTCCTTTTCACGTTCAACAACCCGAGCGTAGATAGTGCGGACATCCTCCTGGTTCCACCTCTCACTAGCCGAACCGTGGCGTACGAATACGTCACCTTGGCGGAAAACGATCGTTTGTCGATTGCCGCTACCAGGATCGGCGTACTGACCGATCTTCTCGAATACAACAGGTGATCGAGGGCTCTTCAAGACAGTCACAACGGCGTACCGCTTCGAGTGCCACACAATCGTCTTGTCCAGAAACAACTCAAGTGCTGTGCCTATGAAGCCCTGCACCTGAGCTCTAACTGTCGCCTCGTCGAGCCTGTCTGCCTGCGCGTCGGACAATCCTACCTCCTCGCCACCGTCCCCCATTCCGATGACGACGTAACCTCCGGCCGTGTTGGCCATGGAAACGAGATCCTTCGTGAGCTCCAGAACATCCCGATTCTGCTGGGGATCCCAGTCCTGTTTGTAGTCGAGCTTGGCCGACTCACGTTTTCGCGTCATCAGCTCGTCGATCTTCTGCCCCGTTAGCTGGGGCTCGACGACGATCGGGTCGAAATCGGCGCTAGCTACCATCCCTGAGTCACCCCTCCCTGCTTTCTGGTTCGAACGCCGCCGTCGGCGCGGTAATGACTCTCGGACAAGTCGACCGGATCCCCACCTCCCCGTCAGGTCACCGAAATCGCAGCAGGGTTCCCGGGGGATACGTCCGCCGCTTCTTTCGGCTATCCTCATCCACCTCCAACCGGCCTGCCTTCTCCATGGGGACCAGCGCCCCTTTCCTCAACTGTCCGGTATAGTAATCGGTGTCATCCGACGCCACATACTCCTCGACTTGTTCAATTGTGGTCCAGCCCGCAGATGCGAACCGTTTGTGCACCGATTCTTGGAGCGGCCGGAAGTCCGCTTGAACGAGGTCTAGGCCGAGCTGAGTTGAACGCGATCCACGAAACGCGAAGTCACCGAAGGGTACAACTTTCCAAATCGCTTCCTTCATTCGGTCAGCGCCCTTAGTACTGTGTGTGGCAAAGAAAATGGCGTAGACGAGGCGCGGGCCTTCGCGGAGCTCGAATCGCACCAGCTGCTCGGCGCCGGCATCGCGAAGTTGTTTCTCGTAGAGTCCGTAGAAAAAAGTCTTCCGTTCGACAGGATCCGTGAGAGGGATGCCTTGCCGCCAATCGCGGCATCCGAAGAGCTCATCGAGGTGGGGTGCAAACTCCGGAGTGTCTCGGAACCGACTGATAAAGTCATACATGAATGAGACATACACCTCGCACTTGGGGTTCGCGAGAATACGCCGTAATACCGCCATCGGCGTTCCTGACACCCCAAATGGATCAACCATCACAAATGCTGGCGCAAGACTTGTCTTCTGGACGTCGAGAGCGTCCAGTGTGCTCGTCATGGCCTCGTCGAACAGGCCGCACTCGACCTCCACTGTACAGTTCGGTGGCAAGTTTGGGCGAAGCCCCGCGACGAGCTTCTCGAGGTGCTCGGCGCGGCGCGGGTCCTTCTCAATGAACGCGAAGATTACTTCGGCTGTGACGAGGTGACGTGTGCGGTGGTCCTTGAATGCCTTGATGGCGATGAGCGGTGAACCTGGCTCGCCTCCCTCGTACTCTCCCGGACCAGCGAATCCGTCGATAAACAGAATCCGCCCATTCCAGCGTCCCATGATGGGGAACCAGGCATCTAAGTACCCTCTGAGCACAAGATGCTTACCACGAGTGTGAGGCTCGAGAGGCCAGAGGGTAGTCTTTGGTTCCATGATTAACGATCTACTCCGGCGGCTCGCGGCGAGACACTACTGAGTTGGTTAGGCTACCCAGCGACAAGCTCAACGGGATACTCATTCCATTCGACACCATCCAATAGCCTGCCCCCCGCCTTCGCCGTCCGCCCTCCCCATTGCTTCCAAAAGAACGCGACCTCCTGACGAACGCACAGATCGCGTAGACCTCGAGCCCAGACCGGATCGCAGGACCGGTGACCGAGACCGCTCTCTCCGCCGCCGATCACCCAGTCGATTCCCTCAAGGTTGAGTTCATCAACTGCCCCAAGAAGGGGCTCCGCGCTGATGAAGCGCACCGCGGCCGGGATCTGGCGCACGTAGTCAGCTCGCGACGCGACATTCATGTCTTCGATGGAGGTCCCAATCCAGATGTTCTCCGTCCAGGTCAGCCGGTCTGATAGGCGTAAGGCGCGCTCAGGTCTTTTGGTGAGCACTTGGAACTGATGCCAGTGCGCGCGGTTCATCACGTCGAAGACGCGTTGAATGAGATCGAGTGAGAAATGGGCATGGAATACGTCCGACATGCTGTTGACGAAGATCCGTCGGGGCTCCCGCCAGCGAAGCGGCTGATCGAGCCGAGCCTCCCAAAATCTCGGTGCGAAGGGGTCCGCTCTGTTGGCCGGAGTGTCCTTGACCGGGATCCCCCTGAGGTAGGCGTCCCGTACTTTCGTGTGCGCTAGCGAGAAGGCATAGCAGTGATCGCAGCCCCTGGAGATCTTCGTGCAGCCGGTCATGGGATTCCACGTTGCGTCAGTCCACTGGATGCCGGTTTTCAGGCCCATTCGCGCCTCCTGGGAGACCGTCGCCAATGTACCGAACGAATACCGAAGCTATTCTAATAAGTCAATACTATGCAACAAATTACCGCAGAGGTGCGACGCCGCGTCCCGGCTCCTGAGCGTCAGCCGCGTCTACGAAAGCGACGCACTTCAAGTGGCGGCCTACCTCATCGCACTGCGGGCCACGGCCAAGGATGCCGCTGCCACGTTCGGATATCTCCGCCATGCCACGGGAACCTTCAGAGTGGGACTGACCAGGGAGCTGGAGGAGCGGGTCCGCGCGATCGTGGACGCGATCCGCGCCGGGCGCAGCGCAGCCACCGTCAATCGGAGTCACTCGATCGTGCAACGCTGCGTGAACTGCTCGGTCCGGGCGCACTGCGACGAGGCGCTTGGCTGAGCACGCCATGGGACTCGGGGTTGCACTTCAAAGTTGATATCAGGCGGCGCGGCAACTGACTCACCATGCGTACGCGAGCATGGGGCCCCACAG
>DASWCA010000466.1:0-12808 GCA_036390355.1 Acidobacteriaceae bacterium | reverse complement strand
CGCTCTCCGCGCGGCCGACGATCGGTTTTGTCTCGCTGGGCTGTCCCAAGAACCTGGTAGATTCCGAGGTCATGATGGGGCTGCTCCATCGCGCGGGCGGCGAACTGACTCCGCGTGCGGAGGACGCCGAAATTCTCGTCGTCAATACTTGCAGCTTCATCGATTCCGCCAAGCAGGAATCGGTAAACACTATCCTGGAGATGGTGCAGCATAAGGTCGCGAACGGCGGTAAAGCCCAGCGCCTGATCGTCGCCGGATGCCTGGTCGAGCGCTACCGCGACGAGATCCGAAAGAACATTCCGGAAGTCGACGCGGTGGTCGGCACCGGCGAGTTGGAGGCAATTCTCGAAGCTGCCGGACTTACGCCGCAGCCGCAGGCATCGCAGCAGGACTCTCCGTTCAACATTCTCGTCAGCCGCGCTCCGAGCGCCGTTCACCAGCATTCTCATCCGACGGAGGTGGGGACGCAGCTTGAGGTCTCGTCGCGGCCGGAAGGCGATCTGCGCGAGCGGCAGGGTCGTTTCTCGCGCGAGCATTGGGACGGCGCGACTGCCGCGTTGCCGGAATATCTCTACAGCGAGCTGACGCCGCGGATTCTGACGACGCCAAAGTCGTCGGCGTACATCAAGATCGCCGAGGGTTGCGATCATCCGTGCAGCTTCTGCATCATCCCGCAACTGCGTGGCAAGTTCCGCTCGCGGCGGCTGGAGTCGATCGTCGCCGAGGCGGAGAACCTGATCGCACAAGGCGTCCGCGAGATTACGCTCATCGGCCAGGACACGACTTGCTACGGCGAAGACCTGGGACTGCGCGAAGGCTTGAGCACGCTGCTCGAATCGCTTGCGGTGTTGCCGGGGCTGAAGTGGCTGCGCTTCCTCTACGCGTATCCCAACAAGGTGACGACGCGGCTGCTGGAGACGATTGCGCGGCACGACAATATCGCCAAGTATCTCGATGTGCCGCTGCAACACGCTAGCCCAAGCGTGCTGAAGCGGATGAAGCGCGGCGGCACGCCGGAAGTCTTCCTGCGGCTGATCGAAAAAGCTCGCGCGACGGTGCCGGGCATTGTGTTGCGCACGAGCTTCATAGTCGGCTTTCCCGGCGAGACGGACGAGGACTTCAAGCAGCTTGAGGCCTTTATCTCGGCGGCGAAGATCGACTGGCTTGGCGTCTTCTCGTACTCGGACGAAGAGGGCGCGGCAGCGTTTGAACTCGACGCGGCGATCAAGGTTCCGAAGCGGACGATTGAAGCTCGGCGGCGACGGCTGATGCGCTTGCAGCAGAAGATCAGCGCCAAGGCGAAGGCGCAGTGGGTGGGCAAGGAAGTCGATCTGTTGGTCGAAGGCGAGTCCGACGAGACCGAACTGCTCTGGCAGGGCCGCACCGCGCTGCACGCGCCGGAGATTGACGGCAAGGTGTTAATCAATGACTTTGGCCCCCATGAGACGCTTGTGCCGGGAACCTTTTACCGCGCCGAGATTACCGAGTCGCATGACTACGACGTGGTGGCCCGGATCGTCGATTAGCGGTCGCACGGCGCGATTTTCGGTATACCCCCCGGGGGGTGGTATACGTAAGGCGCTCGTTTTCAGTTAGATAGCAAAATTGACCTCCGTAAATATTTGATTTCAGGGTGGTTATAGTCAAATATTTGATTCTAAATAAGTTATCGGCAGAAATGACGGACTGGATTCGTCCGTGAGACATAGACGCGCGAAGTCCTGGCGCGTGCCTGACGCCTTGGCGGCAGCCGTTTCTGTCTGTTTTGTGCACCCACTCACCCCGGGCTTTAGCTGGCTCCAGGTCCGGTCCGGTGTGTTTGGACACGACGCTGGGCAGTATTTGCCCCTTTTCTTAATTGTATCTGGTGGTGTCAAGGGTTTCTGTGGAGAAGTGGGTACGATACTCGGCAAACGCCAGTGGCAGCAACCCCACCCATGACGGTGGGACTCTTATGAATGGGGCACCCGGTACCCGGCCACTCCGTATAATTGCGGCCTATGACGAAACTTTGGCAGTGGATTGTTCCCGGCGGCATAGGTGCGGTAGTCGGGTCGGCAGCAACCGAGATGTTCCGGTGGTTCTATCCGAGTCACAAGGATTGGAGAGCTGTGCGGCAGGCAAAAGCTGAGAAGGCCATCGACAAGCTGGTAATGCAAGCGCTGGAAGACCGCTCACTCTGGAAAGGACCAAGGCCAATGACGGGCGGCGGAGATTACGCCGTTAGAGCCGAAGAATTGGCAGAGGTTCTTACTATAACCGAGGAGGATTCCGCTGATTGCTTGGAGCGGCTGGAGAACCGAGGCCGAGTCAGAAACGCGGGCGGGGGACAGTGGCACAGTACACGCCGGTTTTAGACTTCCTATTTGGAGTAGGTTTGTGGCTTCAGTGCTTACTCAGCCGAAAGACCCAACTCGGAGTGTCAGGCGGCAACCCATCGGGGTGGGGCGTCTTCACAACAGTTGAATCATAGCGGCTGGACAGGACATTCACTACGCGAAAAGGCGCAAAGATTTCGTGCGACCCTTTAGTCTTTGGGCCAAGGAGAGTCGAACAATCAATTATGACTTGGGCTTCGAGATCAGCTTGGAATGGCCCCCTATTCAGCGCCTCTCGTACCCGAATGCGGTGCTCAACGGGCAGGCCCAGAAGAACTTTATCAAGAGCATAGTCATCCATGTCGAAGCTGATCATGTATTCTCGCTCGTTTACGGAACATGTTGAGGTGACGGTCCAAAAGTGCTGGTCGAGCTTTTGAACGAGTTGCAGATGATAGCCGACGAATGAGAGCAAGGTTCCTTCCGGGATGCCAGCCTTATTGGCATGTAGTCCGAAATCTGGATGGAAGTCGATAATTTCCGGAGTTTCAAGGACAGCCGGACTAAAGAGTTTCGAAACGTCTTCCCACCGCTCATTGATTTCTGATGTGTCGATGACAAGAATTGGCTTGTATCGCTCCGTATGGAATAGGGACAATTGACGGTCGTTGCAGAGTCCGTAAACCTTGCACCGCACATCGGGGTGGATGGCGTAGCTGTAAGCCTGCTCGACGTTGACAGAATTGACGATCCCTTCAGAGGGCCTCTTGGCGTCGAGAATCATCAGCATCCTATCGTTATGGAACAGCGTGTAGTCGGGAATGATCGTGACCGGGTGCTTCTTGCTGCCGATCATGACAAAAGGGTGTTTTAGGGTTTGACTTCTCTGTACGCGGAGGGGGCCAGTAGCTCTGTAGCCTGCCCGGCGCAGAATAGGAGCTATGATCTCCTCGCGGACGGCGTCCTCCTTGAAGGTTGGGTCATCGAGTGCCGAGAACTCAAAATTCGGGAACATGCTTTCAATCTCTTCTCTGATGAGATTCAAGCTACCACCAGCTAACCCACGATAACCGAGCCAGGTTCGGCTCGGTTATCCCTTCGACAAGCTCAGACCAGGCTATGGGCGCCCGAGTTTACGGCGCGACGGTGAGGGTGAGGCCGTCTATTTTTCGGACGGTAACCTGTGCTCCAGCGGGGATGGGCTCGGCACCCGGGGCAAGGGTGGCTTTCCAGATTTCGCCCCGGACTTCTACCTGGCCGGTCGGTGCGAGCGGCGTCATTGCAATTGCGATGTGACCGAGCATCGCCTCCGGTCCGGTGAGGCGTTTGGTGCGGCGTGCCTTGAAGGCGATCCATGCAAGACCGAAGGTGATCGCGCCAAAGCCGACTCCTGCGCCGGCAGCTACGCCGAAGTGCACGCGCATGTCCGGCGTGGGACCGTTGACGAGTGTGGCCAGCCCGAAGACCAGGCAGAGCACTCCGGCTATTCCGAGGACGCCGTGGCTGGCGAATTTGGCCTCCAGCACCATCAGGACCAGCGCGGCCAGGAGCAGCAGAATCGCGGTGTGCTGGACCGGCAGCAGGTTTAACCCGAAGATGGCGAGCAACACCATCAACGTGCCCAGCGCGCCGGGAACGATGGTGCCTGGCACATTGAATTCCAGATAGATCAACAGCCCGCCGCACAGCAGCAGGAGCACATCGAGGTCGGGCCTGGTAAGCCGCGTCAACAGCCGCTCGCGGGTCGACGGTGGCATGGGATCGATCTTCGCGTGGGCCAATTGCAGCGTCTCGCTGGCGCCATGGAAGCGCTTGATGGTGCGGCCGTTGAGGGCCGCCAGAAGCGCGTTGTCGTCGGCTGCGACCAGGTCGATCAGATGCAGGTTCAGCGCCTCGGCCTCGCTGTACGACTTCGAATTGCGCACGGCGTCTTCGGCTGCGGCGGCGTCCCGTCCTCGTACCGTCACATACGATCGCAGAAACGCCGCGGCGTCGTTCTCGACCTTCTGCTTCAACACCGGGTCCATGGTCGTCCCTTCGAGGATGGGGTGGGCGGCGCCCGCATTGGTTCCCGGCGCCATCGCCGCAATGTCGGCTGCCTCGAGCAGGAAGAAGCCGGCCGAGCCCGCGCGGCTGCCTGAAGGTTCGATGAAGATGATGACGGGGACGGGGGAGGCTTCGATGGCGGCGACCATCTCGCGTGTCGATTCGAGCAGACCGCCCGGTGTGCCCATGGAGATGAGCACAGCCTGCGCGTGGCGGCTGGCGGCGTCGTCGAGGCCGCGTTTCAGGTACTCGGTGGTGATCGGCTGGATTGTGTCGTGGATGGTGAGTTTGACGACGAGGGGAGAGGTGGGCGACTGCGCGGGGAGAGGTGGAAGCAGGGTCAGTGCGACGAGGGCGAGGATGAAACGACTCAACACGAGCGAACTCCGGCGGTTTGAGGCCGCGTGTGAATCATACGGCAGAATTGGTGATTTGGCTGGGCGGAGTTTTGTGTCGGGCTTTCAGCCCTTGGTAACTTGACTGGCCCTAACCTAGGCCTTCGACCTAGGCTGGTATATGGCGGGCCTTCGGCCCTGGGCAGGAGAAATTCGTCAGGGGAGGGATTGGCCGCGGGCTTCGAGGGCAGTCTTCATCCCCAGCGCAGCGGAGTTTTTCGGCTCCAGCCGCAGGGCGTTCGACACGTCGGAGGCTGACGCGGAAAGCTGGTTCGCCTGCAGGTCGAGCCGCGCCAGCACCAGGTAGGCATCGATGTTCGGCATCAGCTTCAGAGAGGCTTGCGCCTCGGCGCGCGCGTCGTCGGCAGAGCCGCTGTGTTCGCGGACCTGGGCGATGCCGGCGTGCGCAGCGGCATTTTTGGGATCGGCGGCAAGCGCGGTATGGAATTCCTGCTCGGCCTCGGGGATCAGCCCTTGGGCAAGATATTGTCCGCCAAGCTGCGAGTACTGCACTGCCTGTTGCGCGGGCGGCAGCGCGGCCATCTGAACGGCCCGCATCTGGTCGAGTTGGAAGGCCACCTGGCGGAAGGACGCCTCCGACCAGGTACGCCGGATGCGCGTCGTCGGATCGAATCCGTCCGCGCTCATAATCGATTTCAGGTTGGCGGTCGAGCCGTGGGTGGCCTGCAAGCGTGTGAGCAGTTCTGTCGCTTCGGGATCGTCCGCGTGCAGTTTTAGCGCGGCCTGCACCTCGCGGGTCGCTCCAGCGATGTCGCTGCGCCCGAGCAGCGCGACGGCCAGGTTGAAGTGGTAATCGGCGTCATTGGGATCGGCGGCGATGACCTGCTGGAAGAGCGCTGTGGCGTCCTTGCCCTGCCGGCTCTCGGCCACGCCTTGATCATTGACCACTTCGGGCAAAGGAAGACGGCTTGCCACGAAGGCGAACGCAGTTGCAGCCTCGGCGTATTTTGCGATGTTGAAGCGCGCCAGCCCGCGGTAGTAACCCGCTTCGAGCGCCACGCGATCCGTCGCCGGCACCTTGGCAAGCGTAGCGGCGGCTTCCTCATACTGGCGCGCGGCATACTGCTCCTTGCCCAGCGCGAGCAGTGCGGCGGTGTAGTCCGGTGTTTCGGTGACGGCGGTCTCCAGCCGTTTCAGACGTTCTTCGGATGTCGGCGCCGAAGTACCGCGGATATAGTCTTCGAACGAACTGAGGCGCACGCCGCCCGATGCAGCGAGAAACGTTTGCTCGGCCACAGCGAAGTGCGGATCCATCCGCTGCGCGATCTTCCATGCGATGGCGTTCTCGACGTCGAACAGGCGTGGGAGATCGCTGGAATCCGTCAGCGGGGCGGACATGCGAAGCTGATTTACTTCAAGTACTTGCGCCTGAACCTCTATGCGGCTGGTTGAAGTTCCTGGGTTGGTGATGTTGAAGCTGCCGACGACGACAAAGTCCGCGTCCAGGGTCTGCGCGATTCGGATCGTAGTGGCGCGGCTCGGGCGAAAATCCGATGGGAGGCCGAGGTGTTCGAGGGCGAACTCGCGGTCGTCGCGGCCGATTGTGAGGAAGCCGGCGGACGTCAGCCGCTGATCCAGGGTGTAGGGGAAGGAGTCGCCGATCCAGTTGAGGTTCGACTGGCCCGAGCGATTGTCGAAGGGCAGCACAAGTACCAGCCGGCCGCCGGGCTTTCGAATGTCCGCCGCGGAGTCGGAAGCGCTGGACTGGGGTGTCGCCTGAGCGTGCAATATCGCTTGAGTCAGCGGATTCGGCGTAAGTGCGGCCAGCAGGATGGCTATAGGGAGAAGTCGGCGGATAGGGCTAGGGAGAATTCTCACCACGATTTGACGATTATAGAAGGCGGGTGAGTGGATGTGTTGAGTCACCCGTCCACAAGCGATTTGTGACGGGACTCACAATCGGGAGTGTCACCCGTCACATCCTTCGATTCGCAGGCCATGGGACACTTCAACCTCGTGCCAACCTGGCCGAGGTTTCACTGTAACGAGAATTTAGAGGCAGGATTATGGAGACAGTCGTGACGCAGGTTTCATCCGCATTCGTCGCCGACGCCGAACTGATACGGGAACTGGAGAAGTGCTCCAGACCGGTAGCTGCTGGATCGGATAAGGTGCTGTTCCGCGAGGGAGACGCGCCGGTCGGTGTTTACATTCTCCGAAAGGGAATGGCAAGGCTGACCAACAGCTCGGAGGGCGAGCTCGCGCTCAGCATTCGGGCGGGGGCGGGCTCGCTGCTTGGCCTGCCCGCTGTCATCGCGACGAAGCCGTACACGCTGACGGCCGAAGCTTTGGACGGCGCAGAACTTAGCCTGGTGACATGCGATGCATTCCTCGATCTGATGCAGACGAACCCTTCAGTGGCCTTCCGCGTACTGCAGGTTCTGGCTGAGGAAGTCAGATTCGCGCGTGAGTCGGTCGGGCGCATCTAAAACGGCCCGTCGCTAGCGCGGGTTCGTCAACGCAAGCTGGCGTTCTCGATTCGAGGAAAGCGCAGGATCGCGACCCATTCGCCGCGGATGGAAGCCTGCCAGACTAGCTCTCCGTGGAGAATGATAGCGGCTTCGCTGGGGCGCACGTCCTCGTGGAAGTCGAAGTAGCGCGCATCGGAGTTCTGGTTTCGGCGGCCGAGATTGACACGGCCGGGCGGAGGCGCCCATTTGGTCGAGAAGATCAGGGCAGTGTCGTAGTCGCCGGGATCGGCTGCGGCCTTTTCGATCTCTCCGATCGAGAAGTTTTGAATGGCGAAGGCTTTGATGGGCAGCCTGGTGTAGCCGAGTTCCGGGCGTTGCAGTTCGGACACGGCAGGCCACGCGGTGAGCACGGTTGCATGCGGCCATTTTTGCGCGATGAGTCCGACGGCGCGCTGGTGCAGCACGATCATGTCGCGGTAGGTGAGGTTGTCCTCAGGTGCGAAGGCGTATGGCGGGTTGACCCAGATGCCCGTCAGGAAGGCAGCAACGCTGAGTGCGGCGAGCCAGTACCAGGGGCGCAGGTGGCGCTGCCAAATCGCTACGCAGACGAGCAGAACCAGCGGGTACATGGGCAGCAGGTAGCGCGTGAGCAGCGCTCCGCCGAGGACGGAGAAGGCGATCCAGTTGGCGACGAGGATGACGGCGACCGCGTTGAATATCGAGCGCGGCAGGCGCGCACGGTTGGCGATCGCAGGCATCAGCAGCGCGGACACTGCGCAGATCACAGGGACGAACAGGTTCATGTGCAGCGTGAGGTGCAGCAGGCGGTGGTAGAGACAGAGCGCGATGCGGTGGGCGTCGAGATTTGCGGTGGCGTTGTACCGAAGATACTCGGGATTGCCGAAGACGTATCCAGTGCGGTGGAAGTGGTATGCGTACCAAGCTGCCAGGGGCAGGATTGGAGAGAGCAGTGCCGTGATCCATCCAATGTGCGCGCTCGATCGCGCGCGAACGGCCATACAAAGTTCCCAGGCGGCGAGGGCTGCGGGGGTTACGATAGCCGTCTCTTTGGAGAGTGCGGCGAGGGAAAAGAGGATTGCTGTAAGGAGTTTGAGTCGCGCGGGAACCCACATCTCAGAAGCGAGATGTGGGGCACCCGGATTCGTGTCGGGTTGGAGGTAGAAGCACAACCCCCAGAGCGTGAACGCGGCCGCGAAGATGTCGGCGTGGGCAAGGGTGCTTTGCGCGAACCAGATTGGATAGGTGGCCGTCAGCAGCGTGGTCGCGACGGCTGCGGGCGTGCCCAGCAGATTGCGCGCAAGGCGGTAGACGGCGAGCAGCGCCGCCGAGGTGACCATGCAGATGAAGGTGCGGGTTCCGCTGGGGACAAAGCCGGACAGGCGCCACCATCCTGCGAGCAGGATCGACGGCAGCGGTGGGTGAGCGTTCGTTGTGGTGGTGACGGGAATGAGCGTGCCGGTGCGGAAGAAGTCCCACGCAGCAGGAATGTAGTAGCCGCCTTCGTCCCAGAAATAGGGCAGGCGAAGAAGTGTCAGGTGCGAGAGGTATACGGCGGCGAAGAAGACGGGGTAAAGCATCCACAGCGGCAGAGGCGCGGGCTGCTCGCACGAGCCAGGGCCGGAGGACGCTGCGGGGTTGGAGGTCTGCACGCGCTAGTGGACGGGACCGCCCGGCGGCCCAAACTGCGGCTCAAGTGCAAGCGCGCCGAAAGTCTGCTCGTACTGGGCGAGGTTATGGCCGAGGACGTTCATCAGCGCCTTGGCTTGCTGCGGGCTAAGGTAGATGCCCTGGAAATTCTCGACATTCACTTCGTCGGGCGACTCCTGGTGCATAGTGCCGAAGACCAGGAAAAAGTCCCACACGCTCATGCGAACCTGGACGCTGTTGGCGTAACTGTCCCGGTAGTTCTCGGCGTGCCTGGTCTTCACGGTGGGCTGATCTGCGGATTGCTTAGGCTGGCTCATAAGTCTTTCGATGCATTCAACGGGCCGGGACTTGAAGGTTGGTGCGAAAGGGGGGACTTGAACCCCCACGGATTGCTCCGCCAGATCCTAAGTCTGGTGCGTCTGCCAATTCCGCCACTTTCGCATATTCATAATAAACAACTTAGCAGCATTTTTCGCTGGTGCTGCAATAGTGTGCTACACGCATGTGCTACATTTCCGCTGGTTAATGGTCAGCGTTTCTTCGGCACAACCCCAGTCTACAACAGCCCCTTTTTGTCGCCGAAGTGCCACAACAAGCCTGACACCGCACACGCTGCTGCGTGCTTAGCAGCAGCTTTTTTTCGCACACACACATGAACCAAATGTGGGATTGGCAACTGTGAAGTTGCAGCAAGAGACTATCGATAGGAACGCCGCTAACTGTCTAGGAATAAACCACTTGACGCCTAACCGCGGCAGGCCGATTGTGAAGAACTGCAATCTAGTCGTTCGCGAACGTGGAGCCGCTTATGATTTGCTCGAATTGTGCGCAACCAATTTCAGAAGGTATCAAGTTTTGTACCGGATGTGGTGCCGCCGTTGGCGCCACAACACCGCCTCCACCACCCTCCCAACCCTTTGCCCACTACTCCAGCAAAGCTCTTCCAACTGCGCAGCCACAGCAACCGCGCAAAGCTAATGCGGGCAAGCTAGCTGCTCTCGCAATTGTAGGAGTTGTGTTTGTTTGCTTGAGCGTGTTTGCTTTCATACTGTATGACGCGCATGTCACGCGAACACGCAACATAGCTCAATCCACTTCAACTGCTTCGGACAACGCAGCGCCCAGAACTTTCGCCCCATCGCCAATGGATCCGTCAAGAGAAGCCTCTGCTGCACCCGAAGCGTGCGCCGTACCGAGTATTTCCAGTGAATACGAGATTCTGAATCCCCCACGGCCCGACAATGGAGTTCGTGATTCCTCAACACTTATCTCCTTCAACCCTGATACAGCCGTCGGTAGCCGCTTCAATAATCTACTGCTCCAAATGAACGTTGCAAGAAACAACTTTCTATCAAACAACGAACATGCCGAGGAGGGGTACAAGAGAGCCTACGTGGATGCATCTGATGGTAACGTTGACGCGGCTCACTCCGAGCAAGAGTTTGCTCAACGAGCTGGCAACTCGGCAGACGCAAGCAAAAGCGAATTAAAGAATTTGGCTGAACAGTTCGCAAATGCCTGGAGTGGACTCGACGGCTGCTATAGGAGGCAATTCGCGGATAAGATAATTTGGCCCACGAGCGAACAAGAGCAATGGCCGGATGTCTTTGTCTCGGTAGACGCACAAGGCAGCTTGCGGGGAATATCCGCTCACGGTGCGAACGCGGGCGATTATCCCGTGTCCATTTATCCGTGGAAATGGTAATTGCGAGTGGCTTCGCTGATATAGGAGGTTGATACATGTCAGGTTGCATGAAATGCGCAACAGTACTGGAACCTAATGTGAAATTCTGTCCCGAGTGTGGCACCGGTGTCGTGACAACCGCCGCTCGGCCTAACTCCAACATCGACGAAGATGTTGAACGGCTGTGGAACAAGGTTACCAACGCGGCTGATGGAGCGGCTAAATCACCTCCGTATGCGGCTCCGAACTCCGCACCAGCACCTGGTATCAATCCTGCCGTGAAGAAAAGGGGCATATCACCTTTAGTCGGCGGAGCGTATGCGGGAACAGTCATCGCAATCCTATGCGGAGTACTCTGGTGCATATTAGGCACTACAAAATTCTTGCTCCTCCTGATTTTCATTAGTCCATTGGCGCTTGCGGCTCTGGCACTCACAGTCATCATCGCAATCGTAGTGCATATGATAGCGACACAAGTTGCCCCATATCAACGCGGCTTAACTCCCAAGCAGAAGCAAGAGGCAAGAGCTAAAGCACTCGGCGCGAAAATAGGGATTGTAGGCAGCTTGCTGCTCCGCGGCAGACGTAAATAACCGCGCGCAGGTTCCGATGCGATGTACAGTATTCGGCAGTGGCATCGAGAGCAAATTGAAGCCACCTACGCCAGTTCAATTGCCCTCATAATCATTTCAGGATTTGTTTCGATGTAGCGTTGCGTCGTTGCCATGCTACGGGTGTCCCGCAATCTGCATTCCAGCGAGGATGTCTGAATGTCCGCGTCGTCCGTTTTGGCGATATTGGCCATAAGCAAGAAACTGCCATTATGTGTGCAAAGTTTTGCGCAATGTGGGGTTGCTATTCCGATTAACCCTAAAATTCGAGGAATTTTCATTATTCAAAACAAACGGCTTTAGTGCGACAACCAGAATTCATCTTTGGCCATCTACATGCGATTAGATGGGT
Source organism: Acidobacteriaceae bacterium (assembly GCA_036390355.1). Classification (GTDB taxonomy): domain Bacteria; phylum Acidobacteriota; class Terriglobia; order Terriglobales; family Acidobacteriaceae; genus Edaphobacter. Next base: position 1,302 of record DASWCA010000466.1, on the reverse strand, counting down.
GTTTGTGAATTCACCGTTAAAAAGGGGCCCCATGAAAATCCGTCTTTCTCTTCTGGTTTTTGTTGCATGTCTTGCCATCTCTCTTAGCGCTCACGCGTCTGACATTACTTACAATGTGACGGGCGGCACTTTCTCTCCATCGGGAAGTTTTTCCGGCTCGTTTCTCATCAACTCGGCCAATGAATTAATCGATGGGGGGACATTCACGATCACGGCTCCAAGCGGTGGCACGGTCTATTCGTTCACGAACACTACGAACGACTCGCCCTTTGGGGGCCTCGCGTTTTTTACGGACGCCAGCGGGGATTTTTTTAAGCTGGCACTGAATGGCAGCTTGAACTCCCTGGCACTTAACACCTTGGCGGGCTCCGGTTCGAATTTCGACACCTACTTCGCTACCGCCGCAGGCGTACGGTTTGACGCCACGGGTGCAACAATCGCGCCCGCCGTTCCTGAACCGTCCTCGCTGATCCTTCTCGGCACCGGCGTGCTCGGTTTGGCCGGCTCACTCCGCCGCCGTTTTCTGACCGCCTAGAACTCGCTGTCCAAAAGACGACCCCGCCCTTGTGGCGGGGTTCTCTCTTGCGCGCAGGACATCCGAGTTAGATATCGATTGCCACCACCTCGTGATCGAGGATGGAAGGCACTGTGACGCTGATGGTCGCGCCCGAGTGTTGGATGTTCGCGTCCTTGCCGGAGGCGAGCAGATGAGCTCGCTTTGGGTGGACGTCGCTGGGCAGACGCAACCTGACAACATGCGGGCCGATGGGGAAGAAGTCGCGGTAGGGTCCCTTCATCGCCATCGGGTTGGTGAGGTTGACGAGGTGGACCGTGACGGAGCCGGAGTTTTGCCACGCGGTGACATCGAGCAGGCCGGGGCCGTCAACCTCAATGTTTGAAGCTTCGTTGTTGGCCCAGAGGATGGTATTGCGCATTATTTTCAAGTGGTCCTCGCTGAGGACCTCCCAGAAGGTGCGATCGATGTCGAACGGAAAGTAGGCCACTCGTCCGGCGGGTTGGCGTAGGTAGAGACAAGAAATGTCGGTTTGTGCGACGCGCGGATAGACCTTCTCCATGGGCAGGTCGGGGTAGGTGGGGATGAGCGTGAGGGGCGTCTCGGAAAACCTGGCGCGGGGCGTAACTTCGAGCCGGGAAACACCGTTGATGATGCGTGGCGCGTCTTCGAGGCCGCTGAAGAGAGCGTGGTGTGGCAGCGCTTCGTGTTCCAGCCGGATATAGGAGTTCATCATCGGGCTCTGCGCTTTGCCTGCCCAATCGACGCCGAAGAGGTCGGCGAGCGCG
>DASWCA010000465.1:0-11888 GCA_036390355.1 Acidobacteriaceae bacterium | reverse complement strand
CGGCGGAGATGCTTGATTGCGCCGCCGAGGACCGTCTCGCTGCGCCCATCGGAGTAGATGTCGGCGGTGTCGAAGAAATTCAGGCCCGCTTCCATGCAGATGTCGACGATCTTCTGGGCTTCAGCCTGGTCCTCGGTCGCGCCCCAGGCGTCGAAGAACTCGTTCTTGCCGCCGAAAGTTCCGCAACCAAAGCAGAGCTCCGGCACTTTGAATCCTGTACGGCCTAATTGTCGGTATTCCATGGTGCTTATGATGCACGCGCGACTGGGGTCGCTTCAAGGATGGACGCACACTTTCTGCGACTCACAGGAGCCGTCTCCCGCCCGGCACTATTAGCTTTTCCAGTTTAGGCTGCCATCGCCGACTCGAACCCATCGCATCCGCTGACAGGAGTCACCTTCAGATGAAGCGAGGCATTCTTGGGAAGTCCACAATTATCGACAAGTGATTCCGGGGCCTGCTTGGAGGTCCGGATGCTGATGAGGACCGCACTCTTGGGGTGCTCTTCGCCGAAGTGGGTGCAAAGACCGCATTGACCGGTATGAACTGAGAGCATGGATCAACCTCCGTATACAGAGTTACGATTCAGGTCTCGTGCAAAAGGAAGTACGACTGTTTCAGTCTGAATCGAGACTGGCGAACGGCGTCAGACTTCGCCGGGCTTGTCGACCTGGGACTGGTAGATTTCTTCGACGCGTGCGAGGGTGTCGATCTCGGCGAGGGGTTTGTCGGGGCGGAGTCGGAGAATGCGGGGGAAGCGGAGGGCGAAGCCGCTGGAGTGGCGCGTGCTGCGCATGATGTTGTTGAAAGCAACTTCGAGGATGACGAGCGGTTCAACGGTGCGGAAGTGGCCCTGGTCTTCGAGCGTGTGGGCTTTTAGGAATTCGGTGAGCTCGGCGATTTCGGCATCGGTGACTCCGGAGTAGGCCTTGCCCACGTTGAGAAGTCCGCCGTTGGCTGTGAAGTCGGGGCCGCGGACGGCGAAGGTGTAGTCGCTGAGCAGGCCGGCTCGCTTGCCGTGGCCGTACTCGGCTCCGGTGATGACGACGTCGAGGGTGGCGAGTTCGCGCTTGAGCTTGACCCAGGCCAGGCCGCGGCGGCCGGGTTGGTAGGTGGAATCGGCGGCCTTGATCATGACGCCCTCGTTGGAGCGGGCGCGGGCGGCGGCGTAGGCGCGGTCGATGTCTTCGGCGGATTCGACCAGGCGGGCGGGGGACAGGATGAGGCGGGGGAAGACAGTTGCAGGTTGCAGGTTGTCAGTTGGCGCGAAGAGGTGCGACTGGGCGGAGTTGGCGTACGGGGCGAGTTCGAGCGGGGAGACGGTGCGGTCGACGAGGCGCTCGGCGATGGCTTCGAGGCGGTTGCGGCGCTCGCGGAGGGGAAGATGGAGCGTGAGTTCGCCGGCGGTGTAGAGAACGTCGAAGGCCATGAAGACGACCGGGACGCGCGTGCGCCACTCGTTGGAGACGCGCTTGCGGCCGATGCGCTGGCCGAGGACGGCGAAGGGAAGAGCGTGAGGGGAGTTTGGCGAGTCGGACGGGTCTGGATCCCGTTCATCGCGGTGAGGCTGCGATGAACGGGGCACCCCAGTTTTGTCTGGAAGGGCGAAGTCCCAGCCAAGGATTTCGCCATCGAGGATCATAGGGCCGTCGATTGTCGGATCGGCGTGGGCGAAGGCTTCGCTAAGTTCGGGGAAACTGTCGGTGACATCGTCTCGATTGCGGGAATAGATGGCGACGCGGCCCGGCTGGGCGGGATCGCCACAATGGAGCTGAGCGCGCATGCCGTCGTACTTGTCTTCGAGGAAGGCATCGATGGGTGAGAGAGTGGGTTTGATGTCTTCGACGGGTGGAGAGTTTGCATCCCGCCCATCGCGGTGAGACTGCGATGGATGGGGCACCCGAGCATCTGTGGTGAAGCGGGCGACAGCCTCCTCAGGCGAGTTCACCGGCGAGGCGAGCATGAAGCCGAGCGGATGGAAGAGACGCATGCTGGCCTCGGCGAGAGTTCCGCTAAAGGCGCGGCGGACTGCGCCGCCGAGGTCGGCTTCGAGCATGACCGCGTGGCGGACCTGCGCGGGACTGACAGGCGCTTCTGGAGTCGATGCTGCGGCGGCGATCGCTTCTTCAACGAGAGATTGCTTTACTCCGATGCGCATGTCTCCGAGCATGAGCTTCAGCAGGTACTTGGCTTCGAGCGGCGTGTTGCGGCGGAGGAGGTTGTCGACGAGAGCGGCGCGGATGGCAGTGGTGCGGGCGACGGCCATACCGGCGAAGGCTTCGGCGACATCGGCGAGGGTGAGGGTCGCGGGCTTCTCCGGCTGTTCGGCGAGCAGATCGAAAGCCGCGGCGCCGAGGTCGCCATGGTGACGGTAAGCTGCTGAAAGCGCGGCGTCGCTCGCGTCGGAGACGGCCAGGACCGCCTTGGTCAACAATGCGCCTCCGGCGTTGAGCTTGCGAGGGTTGGACTCAGGGAACGGCGTTCCGGCGAGGTACATGGCGAAGAGGGCAGCGTCGTCGGCTGCTGGATTGGCGGCGTGAACCGTGGCGATTGCGGCTGCGATGGCAGCGCGCTTCTTCAGGCGGCTGGCCTCGCCGGCCATCTGCTCAGCCAATTCCGCAATTTGCAGGAACAGTGTCATGCGTGGCCCTCATCTCCATTCTCAGCATAAAGACGCTTCCCGCACCCGGGACGCACGGAGTAACATCAAATGAGTGTGTTGACCACCTATTCGATTCCGGTGAACTCCTCCCGCGTGACGCCTCTGCGTCGCGATCAGCACTAGCTGCGCCCAATCCCATCTCAGGCTGCGTGCGGTTGCGCTGCGCCGCTTCCCAAATCGAATCCTATGCCCTGACCACAGGAGAATTTCCATGTTTGACCGCCTAGATCAACTTGAAGAGCGTTATGAAGAGCTTGGCCGCCAGCTCTCCGACCCCGGGATCGTGAACGATCAGGAGAACTACCGTAAGGTGTCGAAGGCGCATCGCGATCTCGAGCCGACGGTGGAGAAGTTTCGCGAGTATCGCAAGATCAAGAACGGGATTGCCGAGGCGAAGGCCATGCTTGGCGACGCCGACCCGGACGTGAAGGCGATGGCGCAGGAAGAGCTCGCGCTGCTGGAGCCGCGGCTTGAGCCCGTCGAGGAGGCGTTGAAAGTTCTGCTCCTCCCGAAGGATCCGAACGACGAGAAGAACGTGATTCTTGAGCTGCGCGCGGGCACCGGCGGAGATGAAGCCGCGTTGTTTGTTGCCGAGGTCTTCCGCATGTACATGCGTTTCGCCGAACAGCACAAGTGGAAGGTCGAAGTGCTGTCGCAGACCGAGTCGGGTATTGGCCACGGGCTGAAGGACGTTACCGCGATCATTGAGGGCAACAATGTCTACTCACAACTGAAGTACGAATCGGGCGTGCACCGCGTACAGCGGGTTCCGGCGACCGAGACTCAGGGGCGCGTGCATACGTCGGCGATCACCGTGGCAGTGCTGCCCGAGGCCGAGGAAGTCGATGTCAAGATCGAGGCGAAAGATCTGCGCATCGACACATTCTGCTCCTCAGGACCAGGTGGACAATCGGTGAATACGACCTATTCGGCGGTGCGGATTACGCATCTGCCGACGAATACGGTGGTGAGCTGCCAGGACGAGAAATCGCAGATCAAGAACCGCGAAAAGGGGATGCGCGTGCTGCGCGCCCGGCTGTACGAAGTCGAGGCGGAACGCATCCATCAGTTGCAGGCAAAGGACCGCAAACAGCAGATCGGGTCTGGTGATCGTTCCGAGAAGATTCGGACCTACAACTTCCCGCAGAACCGGATGACGGATCACCGCATCGGGCTGACGAATCACCAATTGGCGCAGGTGATGGAAGGACAGTTGCAGCCGACGATCGACGCGCTGATTGCGCACTATACGGCCGAGAAACTGAAGGCTGACGGCGCCGCGGCCGCGTGACTAGTCGGGGACTTGCCAGCCGGCCATGGTGCTGGCGAGCGTGGCTTTGTCGGTAGCGGTTCCGCTGATGTTGTGAGCCATTTTGGGGAATGCGGCCTGGATATCGGCGGACTTGGCCCAGACGGGAACGTCTTCCATGGAGTAGTGATAGGTGACGTTGGTCTCGGTGAAGCCGTTGGCGGTCGCTGGCGGGGTGAAACTGTCGATGCTGGTGGCGACACGGTGGCCGTAACAGAAGCGCGGCGCGTAGCGTGCTCCGGCAGGCGTTGGAGTGTAGCGGCTGGCGTGAATGCTGCGTTCGCTGCTCGCTGTGAGGAGCTGATTGGTGACCAGCGTGTTCATCTGCTTGATCTCCGCCATGTCGCTGGTCTCGTAGGGGAAGGTCGGAGCGGTGGGGAAGATGCATTCGGGATGATCGGCGAAGTGAGCATTCAGCCCGACGATGAAGTTCTCCGGAGTTGCAGCGGTCTTGGAGTGGCAGCCCGCGGCAGCGAGCAAGGCAAGCGCCGCGATCAGGCTTGCGGAAGTTTTTCGTGCGGAGAACATGGACGTACCTCGATTGCACCTTTTCTCAATAGGTTAGATGCAATTCTTACGATTGTTGGGCGGCGTGGTTTGCCGGCTCGATGAGGATGGCTCAGTAGAAATCAGCGCAACTGAGGAAGTAGCCGCAGGTGCGGCAGATAAGTTTGCAGCGGTTCTCGGAGAGACGCGAGGAGCAATTGGGGCAGAAGACCGAGTGATGCTCGGTTTCGATCGGGCATTGACCAGATGCGGATGTCTCTGCGGGATGCGATGATTCCGTCGGCATGAGGGATAGCGTAGAACATGTTGGAGTATTTTTCATCCATCTTTCTATGGCGTTGAGGCATTCGGGCGCATCGAATGGGGTACGTTTGTAGGGTACGAATTTTTTCAAAAGCAACCAGGAGAATGTTATGGATCGCAGTGCGAGTGCAGTTTGGAATGGCAGTTTGAAAGAAGGCAAGGGAACGATTTCGAGCCAGAGCGGTGCGTTGAAGCAGATGCAGTACAGCTTTGCGGCGCGGTTTGCCGAGGGCGTCGGCACGAACCCCGAGGAGTTGATTGCGGCCGCGCATGCGGGCTGCTTCACGATGGCGCTGAGCGCGGAGCTGGGCAAGGCGAATTTCACGCCGGACTCGATTGAGACGACTGCCGTGGTGACTCTGGACCTGCACGATAAGCCGACGATCACGAAGATCCACCTGACGACCAAGGCGAAGATTCCGGGTATCGATAAGGCGAAGTTCGAGGAGATTGCCAACGGTGCGAAGGCGGGCTGCCCGGTGTCGCGGGTGCTTGCGGCAGCGGCGATCACGCTGGACGCTACGCTGCTCTAGCCCACGGGGGACAAACGACCGACCACGGATCACACGGATGAAGAGCCAGAAAGCAGGGAGGCTCCGATCCGCGTTAACCGTGGTCGGTCCTAGTTTCGGAACTTTAGTGCGAATGGGTGTGGTGATGGGCGGCTTCGAGCGGGGGCGGGGCGGAACAGCCGTGGGTGGTCTCGCAGCCGTCGATCTCGAACTGGATGGTGGTGTGGGTAATTTTGAAGCGATCACGCAAGGCGCAATTGATGGCGTCGAGGATGCTGGAGCATTCGGAGAGCGGCATCTCGGGGATGGTTACGTGACTGGCAAGGGCGTGGGAGGCTGAGCCGAGCGACCAGACATGGAGATCATGCACGTCGAGGACGCCGGGGACAGTGGAGATGGCGTTTCGGACATGGGCAAGTTCGACGGCACTGGGTGTGCCTTCGAGCAGGATGTTGAGGGTCTCGCGGACGATGGTGACGGAACTCCAAACGATCATGCCGGCGATAAGAATTGAGAGGATCGGGTCGATCCAGGTCATGCCGGAGAGCAGGATGCCCGCGCCACCGGCGATGACTGCAGCGGTGGAGAGGGTGTCGCCGAGCATGTGCAGGAAGACACTGCGGATATTTACATCGCCCGAGGACTTCCAGAGCAGGGTGGCGATGGCGCCATTCATCAGGACTCCGGCGGCGGCGACGTACATCATGAGGCGTGGCTGGACGGCGACGGGCGTGTATAGGCGGTGGATGGCGGAGAAGCCAATCCAGGCGGCGAGGACGATCAGAGCGAGCGCGTTGACGAAGGCGGCGAGAACGCCGGCGCGCTGATAGCCAAAGGTCTTCTGTTCGGTCGCGGGGCGGGTCTGGAAGTAAACGGCGACGAAGGAGAGGGCGATGGCGAGCAGATCGGATACATTGTGACCGGCCTCGGACATGAGGGCGAGGGAATGGGCTCGCATGCCGAAGTAGAAGGTCGCGACGACGTAGGTCGCAGTGAGAGCCATGGAGACCTTGAGGACCCGTTGCATTTTGCGATTTGGGCCGGCGACCATGTGCATATTTGTAGTGTATTTGATTGGGAATCGGCAGTCAGCAATCGGCGTTCAGCTATCAGCCGGCCGGGAATTCTGGGAGAGGCTAACCCCATGATCGACGAGCGCTTGTGCTTCGTCGAGCATGGGGGCACCCGGTTATGGTCGCGTTTGACGGTATACTGAGAATTGCTCATGAAATCGACTTTTTACGACACTCCGAACATTTTGATTGATAAGAAACAGGCCGCTGGTGGCGCTCAACTTTCGAACCATCCTCTGGATCTGGGGGAGGGACGGCGGGTGCGGTCGACTACCGTGCTGTCGGTGCGCCGGGGCGACTCGGTGGTGATGGCAGCCGACGGGCAGGTGACGCTGGGCGCGAACGTGATGAAGCATTCGGCGAAGAAGATTCGGCGGCTCTATCAGGACAAGGTGCTGGCCGGGTTCGCGGGTTCGACCGCGGATGCGTTTTCGCTGTTTGGGCGATTCGAGACCAAGCTGGAGCAGTATGCCGGGAACCTCGGGCGCGCTGCGGTGGAGTTGGCGAAGGACTGGCGGACAGACAGGATGCTGCGGCATCTGGAGGCGCTGCTGATTGTCAGCGACCTGTCGGCCACATTTGTGCTGAGTGGGAATGGCGACGTGATCGAACCGGATGAAGGGATTGTGGCGATCGGGTCGGGCGGGAGCTTTGCGCTGGCGTCGGCTCGGGCGTTGATGGAGAATACGGAGCTGGGCGCGCGGGACATCGCGGAGAAGAGTTTGAGGATCGCAGGGCAGATTTGTATTTATACGAATGATCAGTTGACGATTGAGGAATTGAAGAAAGGGTAGCGAACAAGATAAGAAGATGCTAGTGGGGATGTTTGTAATCGCCATTTCCGCAGGTGCGGCGCATCCCCAATGTAAGGAGAACGTGAAGGTTGTTGCTGCATGTTTCTCAATTCACGCCAGGGCAAACATAGGGGCGAACTCAGTACCTATTTACCTCTGGCCTATAGGGACGAAGCGGAGGTTGGGCGTCACCGGCGGCCCGTCGCTTGATGATTCGATCAAGCCCATTTATCCAAGTAACCTGCGATTCCAATCTAGCTACGACGACATTTTTGGAGATTTCGAAGTCTGCCCATTTACCCCAGAGAAGGAAGGCCACCTGCAGCTAGTGTGCATTCAATCCGCTTCCCACCTAGTCGTCGTCAAACACGAGTCAACGCATGCGGATCAGGCTGGCTGTAAGATAGATAGAGGAGACCGCTATGCAGGAGTGGGTTGCCGCCGATCCAAGCCGGACGATTCGCCGCTTTGCAAGCCATCAGGAGCAGGAGGAAGCCGACCTGCGATACTGGCGGGATCAGCCTGTTGCGGAGAAAGTGAAGGCGGTCGCGGAGCTAGCCGAGTATTTTGCCGCGATTCACAAGATCGATCTGAATGCTCAAGGACCAAAAAGAGTTGTTAGCCGCGTTAAACGATCACGATGTTGAGTATGTGGTGATTGGCGGCCACGCTGCTATCGCGTATGGCGTCGCCAGGTTGACAAAGGACCTGGACATTCTGGTTCGCCCCGACGAGAAAAACAGCGAAGCGGTGTATTCGGCTCTTGCGGCGTTTGGAGCGCCAATGGAGTCACTGGGCCCTAACGACTTTCGCGACAACCCGGATAGCATCGTTCAGCTTGGCGTGCCCCCGAATCGAGTCGATATTCTGCAGGGTATGGAAGGTGTTTCGTTCGATGAGGCGTGGGGGGATCATGTGGACCTGCAGATCGACGAAACTGTGACCGCCCACTATGTTTCAGTTGAGCATCTGATCCGCAATAAGGAATTGGTCGGACGCCCTGGCGATCTGGCGGACGTAGATGAACTTCGCAAAATAAAAGGATTGAAGTAATGGCGATTTATTTACCGGGAACCGCGGAAGACCAGGCTTTGGCGCTGGATGAGATGACTCCGCGGGAGATTGTGGCGGAGCTGGATAAGTACGTGGTGGGGCAAGGTGCGGCGAAGCGCGCAGTGGCGATTGCGCTGAGGAACCGGATGCGGCGGCAGAAGCTTTCGCCGGAGCTGGCGGACGACATCATGCCGAAGAACATCATCATGATCGGGCCGACGGGTGTGGGCAAAACCGAGATTGCGCGGCGGCTGGCGAAGCTGACGAACTCGCCGTTTTTGAAGGTGGAGGCGTCGAAGTTTACCGAGGTTGGGTATGTTGGGCGCGATGTGGAATCGATTGTGCGCGACCTGGTGGAGATCGCGATCGACATGGTGCGCGAAGAGAAGATGGAGGACGTCGAGGACAAGGCTGAGCTGAACGCTGAGGATCGCCTGCTCGACTTGCTGCTTCCGCCTCCGCCGGCGCAGCCTGCCGCTTCGACGAAAGCTGCGGGGCCGTCCGCTGTGGTGATGACTCCGACCGGGATGCGTGCGGTGCAGGTGTTGCAGGTCGACCAGACCATCAACGCGAGCGCCGAGAAGACGCCTGAGGCGAAGGCAGACGAGACAGCCGGCCAATCGAGTCACGAGCGGACGCGTGAAAAGCTGCGCCAGCAATTCCGCGAAGGCCGGCTGGATGAGCGGATGGTCGAGATCGATGTGCGCGACCGCAATCAGCCGAGCTTCGAATTTCTGTCCACGCAGGGGCCTGAGGACATGGACATGAACCTCAAGGACATGCTCCCGGGACTGTTCGGGCAGAGGACCAAGAAACGCAAGATGAAGGTGGCAGAGGCGTTTGAGTACCTGGTGCAGGAGGAAGAGAGCCGGCTGATCGACATGGACCAGGTGACTCGGCTGGCAGTGGAGCGTGTGGAAGATTCGGGCATGGTCTTCCTGGACGAGATCGACAAGATTGCCGGGCGCGAGGGCGGGCACGGGCCGGATGTATCGCGCGAGGGCGTGCAGCGCGACATCCTGCCGATTGTGGAAGGCACAACGGTGAACACCAAGTACGGCATGGTGTCGACCGATCACATTCTGTTTATTGCGGCGGGCGCGTTCCACGTATCGAAGCCGAGCGATTTGATTCCGGAGCTCCAGGGACGCTTTCCGATTCGGGTGGAGCTGCACTCGCTGACGGTGGAGGACTTTATCCGGATTCTGACGGAGCCGAAGTCGTCGCTGGTGAAGCAATCGACGGCGCTGTTGGAAACCGAGGGTCTTAAGCTGGAGTTCACACCCGAGGCGCTGGCGGAGATGGCGCAGTTTGCGTTCCGGGTGAACGAGACGACAGAGAACATCGGTGCGCGGCGGCTGCATACGATCATGGAACGCGTGCTGGACGAGATCAGTTTCCAGGCGCCGGACCTGTTCAAGAGCCCGCGGGCGGAGGCTTCGCAGGAGGGCGTGATTGCGGAGGTGGGTGCGTCGGCTCCGCTGGGCGGGGAGCCTCAGAAGAATTCGCCGCCGCTTCCGGTCATCGAGCGCAAGAAGGACGATGGGACGGTGGAGAAGGTGATTGTGGTTGATCCCGAGTATGTGCGGCAGCAGGTGGCGTCGATCGTGAAGGACCACGATTTGAGTCGTTATATTTTGTGAGTCAGTTTGCGCTTGTAGATGCCGAGGGCGCTGTCGGCATGGGCCTTGAAGCGGTCGACGAGGTTGGCGGATTTGCCTAGTTCGCCGGCGGCGACGTCAGCGAGCAAGAGCCAGTCGTGCCAGGTGCCACCGGCCTGCTGGAGTTCTTCATACTTCTCGGCGAGGCGGTGGGCGCGGGCAGCGGATCCGGGGGCGGACTCCGCGAGATAGCGAGCGAGCTTGGCCTTTTTACGGATGTCATGCAGGCGGTCCAGGTCCTGCGGCGGTTTCGCGGTGGGCGTTGTGCCGCATTGCCCGGAGTACCAGTCGCGGACAAGGGCGATCAGCTTGGGTTCGGTGAGAGTGAGCGAGCCGGCGGGGGCGAGTGCGTCGAGCAGGTTCTTGAGGACGAGCGGAAGTTTGGCTCGCTGTTTCTTGAGCAGGGCGAGGAGATCGTCGCCTTCCTCCTCGCGCTCCTGCTTGAGGGCGCGGCTGAGCTTGCGGGCTTCGTCGCGGACTGCGGTGCTGGGATGGTTCTTTGGGGCGACCTCACTCTGGAGAAGATCGCGCTGGACGTCGAGATCGCGGACTTTGCCGGCGGCGCTGCGAAGTTTTTCGAGGAGCTTCATAGCCTTGTCGCGAAGCTTCGAGTGCGGCGGCACTTTGGGCAGGAGCGAGAAGAGCTCGAGTTGGGCCTCGATGCGGCGGGTCGAGGTACGGAGGCGATGCACGGAGCCCTTGCGCGGATTGGCAAGGCACTCGAGTGCGGCGGCTTCCAGGGCAGTCGTGAGGTCGTGGAGGGTTTCCAGCGGGTTCGCCGATGGGGTGGAACGGGCCATGGGATTTGGATGCAAGTGCCGAACCAAAAGCTGGAAAAGCGGCGAGCCCGTGTTAGGGGATCGCCGCCTGGATTTCTGTCGCCGATCGGATTTAGTGAGCGCCGACGGTCTGCTTTTCGCCGATCTCGGCAAGGCGCTTGGCAAGAAGGTGTTCCAGCTCTTCGAGCGCCTGGGAGAAGCCTTCGATGCCTTCCTTCAGCTTGTCGTGGGCCATACGATCCTCGGCGTGCATCTTGTCGAATGTGGCCTTGTCGATGGTGAGCTTCTGGATGTCCATTGCGGCGGCCTTGGCGGGATCGAGTTTGCGCGGCAGTGGGTCGCTCTTCGTGTCGAGTTCAAAGAGCAACTTGGGCGCGATGGTGAGAAGGTCACAGCCGGCCAGCTCGATAATTTCACCGATGTTGCGGAAGCTGGCGCCCATGACTACAGTCTTGTAGCCGAAGTGTTTGTAGTAGTTGTAAATGGTGGTGACTGACTTGACGCCGGGGTCGTCTGCGCCGGTGTAGTCCTTGCCCGTGTCCTTCTTGTACCAGTCGAGAATGCGGCCGACGAACGGCGAGATGAGAGTGACCTTAGCTTCCGCGCTGGCGACGGCCTGATGCAGGCCGAAGAGCAGAGTCATGTTGCAGTGGATGCCTTCTTTTTCGAGGATTTCGGCAGCCTTGATGCCTTCCCAGGTGGAGGCGAGCTTGATGAGGACGCGCTCGCGCGAGACGCCGGCCTTCTCATATTGCCCAATGATGTCGCGGGCAGTAGCGACGGACTTTTCCGTGTCGTAGGAGATGCGTGCGTCCACTTCGGTGGAGACGCGGCCGGGGATGATCTCGAGGATCTTGAGGCCGAAGGCGACGGCGAGGGATTTGAAGGCGAGAGCGGCGACATCCTTGTCGGAGGCCGAACTGCCCGCATCCTTGCGTGCCTGTCTGAGCACGTCGTCCACAATGGGCTGATACTCGGGCTTCTCCGCCGCGGCTGCGATGAGCGAAGGATTGGTAGTCGAATCCTGTGGCCTGAACTGATGGATGGAGTTGATGTCGCCGGTGTCGGAGACGACTGTCGTCATGCCGCGAAGTTGTTCCAGAAGAGTTGCCATAGAAGCTCCTTGTGCGCCGTGCGCGTCATTTCCATTCTACCAATTTGGCGCGGATGCGGTACTTTGGTAGCGGAAACCGAGGCGCGAAGGGCATATGAATCTCGTGTTGAACAAGATAGAG
>DASWCA010000464.1:0-3063 GCA_036390355.1 Acidobacteriaceae bacterium | reverse complement strand
ATTCCAGGGCTCGAAAACGCATTCGTAAACTAGCCGCGATCTGTGTGTGGAGTATGAGCGCAAAACTACAGCTTTCCGCCCGACAAAACGTGGTGTACTAAGTGTTCTTGATCGTGGGTCTTTCGCGGTCCGCTTTGCGTGGGGTTTTCCGCTCACCCGTTCTGCAGGCTGTCCCGCAGCGAATACGCCGATCCCGAACGAATGGTCGCCACACGGAAGTTATCCCGAAACGACGTTGTGCGAGATCACATACAATGTCGATTGGTCCCTTACAATGGCTTACGAAGTCCGGGCAATCGACCTACCAACCCTTGGGCGGAACACCGAATGTTCTTGCAGCTCCTAACTGACTGACAAATGGGAAGTTGGCTCCCCGGGTAGGATTCGAACCTACAGCCTCTCGGTTAACAGCCGAATGCTCTACCGAACCAGCATAGGTTGCAAGCGCGGCAGTAGAGAACCGGTGTAGCGTCGAAACCGGCACCTTTTTGCTGTTGAAAAATGCTACTACTGCTACTTCCCACCCCATATTTGAGACTTCAAAATCGCCGCTTCGGAAGAGCCCAAATCTTCAAATCCCCAATCCCCTTTATTTATGCAGGTTCCAGACGACAGTGGACGACAGGCGACGACCGATTACTCGGGCTTGAATCCCACCCTCTCCGCCATATCTTTTTTCCCTAGTAAATCCGTTACTATTGACGTCGAGCTAGTGTTGTGTCGACCCATTGAGACCGCCCCGTTTATCGGGAGTTGGACAACTAGTAGCTTGTCTTGCTCTTTGCAGAGTCTAGACAGTGACTGTGGCGCCGTCAAACTTCGTCAATGTAAAACCACTGAAAGGCTCATTAGGTCGAACGCTGGTCGCGCAGGATGCCGATCGCCACGGCCTCGCCGAGTAGGAGAGCCTTCCAAGGGACGAAGCAGTGAATTCGGCCCTAGGCACGTCCTATTTCGCCAGAGGATCCGGCCGCACCTGGAACTTCACAATCTTTGGCCGTGTACCCTTGCCACCTTCCTGGTGCCAAGGTGTGTACATCGAGTAGCTCGACCACATCCCGCGACCCTTCCATCCTGCATTCGGGTCGTCGATGCGTCCCGACGCGTGTCGAGAGAAGAATCCCAGTGGGTAAGGCACGCGCAAGGTCAACGTCTTCATCTGACCGCCTTGCGACATCACAACGAAGAACGAGTCCGCGTTGACGTCGCCGGACAGTACTACGTCTTTCCCGAGACCAAGCGTGTTCTCCCGATCGACCTCGGTCAGATACAGCATGTCGGTACTGAGATCTTTGGGCGCCCCCTCGAACGCGGGACCGGGCTTGGTGTACACGGTCCACCCTTCCGGGCACTGCTGCCCGGTGGCGGTCGGTCCGTTCAGTACCTTGCACTTGCGGCGATCGAAGCTCAAGATTTCATGGGCGCCGCGCCAGTTCTGCCACACCACGCCGTTCGTGTCGATGGCCACGCCGCCTGAACCAGGCAACGGCATTTTGTCTGGGGGCGGCACGTACACCTCCCCCTTGCACGTCTGTGGCGGCTTGGCCCCTCTCTCGAGGCGCACGAGCGTCGTATCTCTGGCGCCGATTCCCGAGCACCACAAGCTCCCATCGATGGGGCTAATGGCATCCGAGTAACATCCGAAGTGGATCCGGTGGTCCTTCTGGGGATCGATCGGTTCATTCGGCTCAGTCCACTCGGTGATCTTGCCGTCACCATTGGTGTCCAGTACGGCTGGACACCATCCCTGCGAGGCTGCCGCGTCGTGGGTCTTGTCGAACTCCTTGGTGTCCAGCCAGCCGATGGCGTCGTTCTGGCCGAAGACCAGCGCATCGTTGTCGTCGAAGTGGTTATGGTCGGCCGCAAAGCAGCTGTCGATCATCGTGAACTGCTGCGTCTTGGGGTCGTACATCTCGATCTGCCGGGCGCTGGGGCCGGGCAGCGGGAAATACTTGGCGAATTTGTTCAGCGAGCCGTCTTTGCAGAATTCGGGCTGATCTTTCGGCGCGCGGGTCCGAGCCGTCACCCACACGCGGCCGTGGCTATCCATCGCGGTGCTGCGGGGATCGGACTGCCGTTGCCAGACTTTCTCGTCCCCCCAGTACGGCGAGGTCGGCGTGTTGGCGTCGATCACCGGCGCGTGCGACGGAATCTTGATCATAGTGGTAGCGTTCGCGCGCGGGTCGAGCACCGCTAGGATGTCCGAGCTTTGGATGGCGCCGTAGATGAGCCCGTTGGCATTCATTGTGGGCGTGCGCTCGTCGGTGGCGGCCATATCGCTCCGTCTGCTCGTCGGCAGGGCCCAATCCCACATCGAGATTACGAGGTTGCGCTCGACGCCGGTTGGGCGCGGCGGGGCCTGCTTGGGATATGCGCCGGCAGCAATGCGATCGGTCCAGTCGGCGAACGCTTTGCGCTGCTCTCCGAGCTTGACGAAGATGGTGCTCATGTTGGAGGCGTTCGGTCCCATCGCCATCCGATGATCCCAGGCGTCCACGCTGGATTTGAACGAACCCAGGCTCTTGGGAAATTCCCGGGTCGCCACATCGCCCACTTGATGGCAGGAGAAACACTCCTTGGTTTCGATCACCACGTCCTTATCGTCGAGATTGCCTTTCGGAATAGCGAGGAGGCTCAGCCAGTAATTTGCCGGATACACCTGCGCAGCCGCCCGGCCGTCCGGCGCGACAACGGCTTTCAGGTCGAGGTGCTGCCCTGGTTTGGCAGGGATGCGTGCCGAATCCACCAGGCCGTAGCCACGCACAAACACCTGGTAGTTCGCGGGCGGCAGTTCCGGCACGACGTAGCGTCCTTGACCGTCGGTGACCACAATCTTGATGAACCTCGTCGGCAGGTCCGTGGTTTCCGCGATGACCCACACGCCTGCTTCGGCACCGTTCGAGCTGGTAACCACTCCCTCAATGTAATCGGCACTGCCAGCCGCACCGCTGCGGCCATCCGTCACGACGAGCCACGTAAGAAAAAACACCAGAACCGCGGCGAGCGTCCCTAGAATGCGATTGGCTTTCCTCTTCGTCATTTTGGCCTCCACGAGTGCGCTAT
>DASWCA010000463.1:0-7307 GCA_036390355.1 Acidobacteriaceae bacterium | reverse complement strand
CGGCGAACTTCCCTACGCCGCCCGGGTAGTAACCGACACAGCAGTCCGGCTGCATCCTGACATTTTCTCCCCGCGTCGCCGACAGCCAACTGGTCAGCCCGCCATAGCAGAAACCCAGCACGCCGGTGGCCTTCCCTGCCTGCTTGACGTGGTGGAAGGCCGCGGCAATATCCAACAGTGACACGTTGGGATCGAGCTTGGGATAGAAGTGGTTGAACGCCTTCTTCAGGTCCGCCTCACCGTAGCCGAGTTCGACATTGCGTTCGAAACGGTCGAAGAGCGCGGGCGCGATCGCCAGAAAGCCCGCATCGCTCAGATCGTCGGCGACCTTGCGAATCGATTTGTTGACGCCGAATATCTCCTGAATCACCACCAGCGCGCCGATCGGTTCCTGCGCCGGAGTGGCGACGTATGCGCCGAGTTCGTGTCCATCGTCTGCCTTCAGCTTCACCCAATCGCCCATGACTTCGCTCCGATACTTTTCAAGTTTATGTGCCGATCCGCGTTCAGCCTATGGGATGCACGCGTCGGCAATAAAGCGGGTTCCCGAACACAAAATTGGACTTCGATCCATCACTGGCTGTCCGTCTCGCTTGCATATGAGCGCATCTCCGCGAGCCATCGCAGGAATCGCGTGATCTGCCTGCGCTCGCCCCAGAGGAATTCCCAGAAATCGCGCAGGCCGACGTCCTCGGCGTGTTTCCCGGTGAAGGTTTCCAGCCGCCATTTCAGGTATTCGCTGCGCCAGGGCCGCAGCCGGTGGCCGCGGGTTGCAGTCCATAGAAATCTGAGACCTGCGGTCATCCGTCGCTCCCTCGCCCGATTATAAGACTACGCAATGGCCGGATTGCTTAGAGGCGCGGATCGAGACCGTGCGCTTGAGGGACACAACGGCGCGTTTTTCTTGGGGGCCGCCGTCACAGCGCGTCGCGCGCTTTCCATCTAGACTGTTTCAGGTTGGGAGGATCGGAATGAGTCGAACGCAGCGCTCGGCAGTCTGCCGGACCATTGTTTTTTCCCTTGCAGTTCTCATCGCGGCAACAGTCCCCCGTCTTCACGCGCAGGACATGCGCACCGTCAAGGAACCGGCCATTCCTGCGACCTGCGTCACGGTCAAGGCGGAGATGACCGCCGCATCCGCCACCAGCGGAGAGATCGAGGCGCTTGCCGACAGGACGGGCTCAGGCAAATCGAGCCTGGATACGTCGAGGCTGCAGCAGGCGCTCGATCGCTGCGACAAGGGCCACGCCGTCGAACTCGCGGCGGACGGCAGCAACACGGCATTCCTCATCGGGCCCATCACGTTGCGCGCGGGAGTAACCCTGCTCGTCGACAAGGGAGTCACGCTCTATGGCTCGCGCAATCCTGAGTACTACGCCGTGAGCCCGGGAAGTTGCGGCCTGGTGAACGACCAGTCCAGCACAGGATGCAGGCCGCTGATCACCGCGAAGAACGCGACCGGATCGGGCATCATGGGCGACGGCGCCATCGATGGCCAGGGCGGCGCGAGGATGATGATCGATGGCAAAGCCGCCGCGAATTCCTGGTGGGACCTCGCTGAGGACGCACACACGGCCGGCCATCAGCAGGCGCCGCGCATGATCGACACCGACCTCACCGACGACTTTACCCTCTACCGCATCACGCTGAGGAACTCGGCGAACCTCCACGTCTCCTTCCACCGCGGCGACGGATTTACCGTGTGGGGCGTCAAGATCGACACGCCGAAGACCGCGCGCAACACGGACGGCATCGATCCCGAACAGTCCAGGAACATTACCGTCACCCAGTCCTCGATCCGGACCGGCGACGACGACATCGCGATCAAGGCAGGGGACGGTCCGACTACGAGCATTACGATATCCCATAACCATTTCTATTGGGGGCATGGATTGTCGATCGGCCCCGAGACCAATGGTGGAGTCAACGGCATCCGCGTCGAGGACCTGTCGCTCGACGGCCCGGATAGCGGCATTCGCATCCGGTCGAATCCTGCGCATGGAGGCGCCGTCGAAGATGTCGTCTACCAGGACGTGTGCATTCGCAACTCGAAGAACCCGATCCTCTTCGACACTACGTTTTCGTTTCCCGGCAAAGGCATGCAGATGGTCCCCGTGTACCGGAACATCACGCTGCGTGCGGTGCGTATCTCCGGCGGCGGAAAGATTCAGTTCAACGGCTTCGACCACAGCAACCGCATTGGCGTACAGCTCGACGGCGTATTGGCGTTCGGCCGGCCCGACACCTACAGAGCACAGGCCAATCACACCGACCTGAACTTCGGCCCCGGCCCGGTGAACCTCGTCTTCACCGGCGACGATTCGACTGTGACGGGCAAAGAAGTTCCGGGCTCGCTGCCTGGATGCGCGGCGAAGTTTGTGCCCTTTCCCTAGAAACTGAGAAGAGGTGTTGCGTGCCGACGAGATCGTTTGCAAATTGTGCGAGCTATTCTCAGCAAATGGTTGCTATACTGCTCCACCGGAGCTCAGCCGGTCATCCTGTACGAGAAGAGGAAGCCTTTCATGTCATTCAAATGGACGAACCGAAAGTTATGGGTTGTTGCGACACTGGTTTTCTCGATCGGCGCGGGCGCGCATTTTGCCGCGGCGCAGACCGCAACCCCCGCCAACCGGACGCCGCAGGCCACAGCCGCCAAACCCTGGGCTCCGTCCGTCCATGAACAAGCATTGCTGAGGCAGTATCTCGACAAGGACGGTGGCTATAAGGACAAATACCGCGGCTATTTCAATCCCAAGGCCGGCATTTATACCGACAATGGGGCGGTATTCTCGATAATTGGGAAGGCTTTACCGCCAAGGACGGTTGGTACAAAACCAAGTTCGGCCAATATGATGGTTCCATCAAAACCATCTACCTGCCTGGTGGCAAGACGCTTGTCCTCGACACGACGGCTGACGCAATCAAAGTTTTGCGGCAGCGCGTTGAAGAAAACGGCGGCTACGACAAAGACTTCATCCTTAAGATGATGATTGGCCAGATGGACGAAGATCATCCGTCCGCCGCTGCCAAACCTTAGCGATAGTCTGCACAGTTTCTTTTGCGTTCCGCTCCCCCTGAGTTCACGCAGGAGTGACGTTCGCGCCCAGAAAGCCGATAGAGAATGTGAAATCGGAATTCGGAGCGTGCGCGTGAGAGTGCTGATTATCGACGATTCAGTCGTTATGCGGAAGATGGTAGAAAGTGCTCTGCGCCGCGCCGGCCTTGAGTCTGCCGAGGTGCTTCATGCTCCCAACGGCCAGCAGGGGTTGACTGAGCTTGAGAGCGCCGCCGGCCGCAACGAACCGTTCGACCTGATCCTGTGTGACGTGCACATG
Organism: Acidobacteriaceae bacterium; assembly: GCA_036390355.1. Lineage (GTDB taxonomy): Bacteria > Acidobacteriota > Terriglobia > Terriglobales > Acidobacteriaceae > Edaphobacter. The sequence goes on along the minus strand of DASWCA010000463.1, from coordinate 3,972 downwards.
CCGGTGATGGACGGGCCCGGCTTCCTCATCGAGAAGCCCCGGCGAAATCTTGCGCCCGGCGTTCCGGTGGTGATGATTACCGCCGATTGCAGCGGCCCTCACCTGCTCAAAGCGATTGCCGCAGGCGCGCAAGGTTACATCTCGAAACCCTTCACGCTGGCTCAGATGCAGACCTGCCTGAACTCGGTCCTGTTGACCGCAGCCTAGCTGCGACGCGCGACGGGTGTCTGGCCTTGTGCCCCGCCTATTTCACGACGGATTGAAAGAGCGGCGACGATAGTAGGCTGGCGAACTGGCTGTCCGAGGACGCGTAATTCACCATCAGCGTGCCGGCACCGGAATCGATGGTCGTCGACTCAAGCGCAGTCTTCTCCAGCGGAGTTCCCTGCGCCTTCCTCAGCATCTGCACGCCCTTCAGAAGGGCCGAGCAGGTTGCAGCCGTGATGGTGTCGGACATGTTCACCGACATATCGAAGCGGACGCCGTTTGAGAAGTCCATGGTGTAGCGCGAACTCTTCATGCGGTTCTTCACGGTGTCATAGTCAGCAATCTGCGAGGCCTCGCCGAGCACGCTCTTCATCATCGTCTGCGTTCCCTTGGCGTCCAGCAGGCTCCAGACCGCATGGCTGTCGACCGCGCCCATGTCATTCACCAGGTCGCTGTCGGTAAGGAAGTTCGGGGCAAACCCGTCGCGCGCATCGATCGCCGCCTTGATCGCGTCCTTGTCTCCGAAGACCATCGTCGTCTGATTCATGAACACAACGTTCAGGCCGCTCGCGCCCATTGGGTACACGCTGTTGTTGCGGACGACGATCGGCTTGGTCTTCGACTTCGCCAGGCTGGCCAGGATATCGCGGGTATGGAACTGGCCCTGCGCGATGCCGACGATGCGTTCCACTTCAGGCCCCTTGCCCTCGGGATTCGGTGCGCGAAACGCAACGAACGCGAGCGTATCGGCGTCAGTGCCAACCTTCAGTCCGGAACTGATCAGCGCGGCCTCAAGGCGCTTGAGTTCGGGCGGCATCACGCGGTCTTTCAGGCTCATCGCCGCGGATGAATTCTGCATCGCGCGATAGTCGACCACGATAATCTGCTGAACGTCATGCGGGATGGCGGACTTGGCGTCGCTGGAAAGCGCCGCAGCCTGCGCGACAGGCGCGGAAATCGTCAACGCGGCCATAAGCGCTGCAATCATTGCAAAACCCAACATGCCCTGTCGGGTGGAACGAAACTTGGATATGGATACGAAGGTGCGCAAAGTGAACTCCCATGCAACGATTGAATCGCGGGTGCTTGAAACTCCGGATGCGGTTTTATCCCGCAATCCCGAACATCCCATTGTTTCCTGAAACAACGCCTGAGGCAAGCAAGAACCTGTGGTTTGGACGGATCAGAGACGCTAAGGTTTGGACGAATCAACGGGGATTTCGACCGTAACTCAAACCAACGGCCACGGTATCGGATGCTGCAGCCTGCGTTCCAGCACCTTGGCCTCGGCATCGAAGCTGGGGATCTCGCGCACCCATTCCGCGTCGGGATCGAACGCATCCTGCGGAATCAGGCCGATGATCTCTCCCTGCGCCACGACCACGCCGTGGTTGCGTGCAAGTTCGCGCACAGCAGCATGAATCTTGCCCATTGGAGTGGTGCGAAAGTCGGTGACGTTCATGCTGATCTGGGCGCGGCCGTTCACGCTGACGCCAATGGCCTTCACCCCGTGCAGGCCGCCCGCCGATGCCCGGATCGCCCGGGCGATCGCGCGTGCCGCAGCAATGTCCGCCTGTGCAGTCTGCGGCAGACCGCTTTCCGGGGTCGCCGTCTTCGCAGACTCCAGATAGACGTTGTAGGCAATCAGGAACCGCCGCGCTCCCACCGCGCTCGCGCCGGCGGTGGCATGAATCTCCGGGCCGCCCACATCGGGACGGCGCGCCACGTCGCGATGAGCCGTCTCGCGCAGGCCCTCGAACTGGCCACGCCGCACGTCCTCGAGATTCACGCGGTCCGGCCGCATCGCCGCAGCCTCGTAAAAATAAACCGGCACGCCGAAGCGCCGCCAGATCTCCAGACCCGCCTGGCGCGCCAGCATCGAGCACTCCGCCAGCGAGACGCCGCTGACCGGCACAAACGGGACTACGTCCGCCGCACCAATCCGCGGATGAACTCCACTCTGCCGGGTCAGGTCGATCAACTGCGACGCGCGCCCAACTCCACGCACCGCCGACTCCACCACCGCCGCTGCCGGACCCGCAATCGTCACTACCGACCGGTTGTGCGCCTTATCCAGCGACCAGTCCAGCAGGCGTACCTCGTCCATCTTCATCGCCGCGACAATCTGTGCGACCTTGGCGGCGTCCGTCCCTTCGGAGAAATTGGGCACGCATTCAATCACCGCATCGGGATTCATATGGGACGACATGGACTCACTTCCACCAACTGTATCCGACCGTGAATTGTACGCTCGCGTTCACTCCGGGATTCTTGTCGCCAAGGGACGCGCTGGAGACGTGAATCGCATTCGCGCCAATATCGATCGATCGGTGTGCCCGGAGGAAGTAGTGCGCACCAACCCCAAACTGGGGGGTGAAGTTCCACACGCTGGCGTTATTATTGGCCCCGTTGTTGCCGATGGACGAATTCGTAATCCCGCCGGTGCTCACCGGAGGCCCGCCGACCGCCGGATACTTGTGGTTGGTCCAGATCACTCCGCCCGCCCCCTGAATCCAGGGAGAGATGTGGCGCGATCCCGCAAAGTTCCAGCGCAGAATGGCAGGCGTCACGCTGACGCCGGTAAATGTGCCGCCAACCGTATACGGCACCGAACAAGAGGCCTGCTGCACACCGAGCGGGCCAGTGATGGAGGTGCAGGTCTGGCGCTGGAACGTGGGAGTGTACGACCGCCAGAACGGAAACGCCTCCACGGCATACTCGAAGTTGCCATGCAGAACGCCCGGGCCAAAGTTTCCGGTAAGCACCTTGCCCGCATGGACGCCGGCCATGAAGAACCTGAAGCTGCCGCGATTTTCACTCAAGCCAACGCCGCCCTGTACCAGCGCACCAACTTCAAACGGCTTCACTTCCTGATGAACCGGATTGACGACGGGGGCGCCGCCCGCGACAGGGCCGGCAGAAGCGAAAAAACTGGAGCTCGACTGAGCCACGACTGCGCCCGGCAGCACCAACACAAATCCGAGGGCGAGCTTTAAGAAATCGTTCGTACGACCCAAAGATAGCTCCGTTCCTTGCTGCGGTTGAAATGCGCACAGAAGAAAGCCGCCGGAACTCGGCGGCCTCTCACCAACTCCCACCACTCGACGACTGCAAAACAGGCATATGTCTCAATCCGTTCTCATCCGTGTCGATCCGTGGCCGCTTACCCTGCGTGGGCGGCGATTGCAGCCTCATCCATGTCGAAGTTGGTGTAGACGTTTTGCGTGTCGTCCAGGTCTTCCAGTGTCTCCAGCAATCGCATCATTGCGGTCGCCTGCGTGCCTTCCAGCTTCTGGTAAGTCGACGCAACCATCGTCACCTCGGCGTGCTCGGGCGTAATTCCTGCCGCCTTGATCGCCTCCAGCACCGCGTCGTACTCCTTCGGCCCGGTGATCACCTCCCAGGTGTCTCCCTCGTCCGAAAGATCGTCCGCGCCTGCCTCCAGAGCAATCTCCGTCAGTTTGTCTTCGTTCACCTTCGCCTTGTCGACGATGACCAGCCCCTTCTTCGAGAACAGGTAGCTCACCGAACCCGATTCGCCCAGGTTGCCATTGTTCTTCGTAAAGGCGTGGCGAATCTCGCTGACCGCACGATTCTTGTTGTCCGTCAGAACCTGCACCATGATGGCGACGCCGCCCGGCCCATAGCCCTCGTACATAATCTCTTCATACGACAGGCCTTCCAACTCGCCCGTGCCACGCTGGATCGCCCGCTTGATGTTCTCCGCCGGCATGTTCTCTGCCTTGGCCGCGAGGATCGCCGTCC
>DASWCA010000462.1:0-2627 GCA_036390355.1 Acidobacteriaceae bacterium | reverse complement strand
GGATTCCGCAAGATTCCGAAGGGCATCATGCACGTGTCGCTACTGCCTAAACTGGTGCAGGAGGCGAACCATGCGGTCTTCGATGCAGGCAATGCCAGCCCGGGAGCACCCGGATACGTCGATCCCGGCGGCAACATCATTCCCAATGCCGGCCACATGGCTACGACGCTGGTGCTGTGCGCGCTGCGATTCGACTCCGCCGTCGTCTCGCATGTGGGCGACTCGCGCTGCTACATGTTCCGCAACGGCAACCTGGCGCCCCTGACCCACGATCACACCATGGTCGACGAGCAGGTGCGGATGGGGATTATCTCCAAAGCGGATGCAGCGACCCACGCCAACCGCCACATCCTGACGCGCAGCCTGGGCAGCGAGATGTTCGTTGCCGCCGATACAATTACCGTCAACGTTGTGCCCGGAGACGTGCTGATGCTGTGCTCCGATGGTCTGCATGGATACGTTCCCGATCCGGCGATCCAGTGGATGCTGAACTACACCCCGGACCTGGATGAAGCCGCGGCAGCGCTGGTAGCCGCTGCAAATGCTGCCGGCGGGCACGACAATGTCAGCGTGCAATTGGTCCGGGTGCGTGCAGTCGAGCGCATGGGTCTCTATCGCGGACGCCCGTACCGGCTGCTTTAGCGAGGCACAAACTCGTCTGCGTGCACGACGAACTCCGGGTAGGCTCCCGCGCCAAGTTCGCGAATGTCCATTCCCTGCCAGTCTCCATCGCCGTCCACGCGATAGGGCACGAAGCGGTCGATCAGCAGGTTCGCCCCGTAGATCAGCGGCAGCATGAAACCGAGCAGTGCAGCGACGCCCACCAATTGGGCGAGCAGATGGCCGCCGCGAGCGCCGTCCGGGAAGTGGCCGAACAGGCCGACAGCAATCAATCCCCACAGACCGGCGCCAGCGTGGACCGAAACTGCTCCGCCGGGATCGTCCACCTGAAGACACAGTTCGGCGATCTCAATCATGTAAGTGACCAGCACGCCTGCTACCAGGCCGGTATCGATGGCCGCCACCGGCGAGACAAACGCGCAGGCTGCGCTGCCAGCGACCAGGCCGGCAATCCATCCGTTAGCGCTGAGCGACGCGTCAGGTTTGCGGTAACGCGCGCGAGTGATCGTAACCGCCGCGAGGCATCCGGCAGAGGCGGAAAGCATCGCATTGATCACGATCCAGACGACGTGTTGCGGAGCCGCTCCATAAAAGAGAATCGAGGCCGCCGATTCGAGACCGATCCAGCCCACCAGTGCCAGAAGACACCCGAACAGCACCTGAACAATATTGTGCCCAGGAATTGCCGCCGGCATGCCGTCGCTCTGGAACTTGCCCTTACGGGGACCGGTAATCCATGCTACGGAAACCGCCATCAGGCCGCCAACTACCTGGATAACACCCGCGCCTCCCGCATCGGTGAACCTTGGTATTCCGAAGTTCGCACTCAGTTGCGCCAGCCACCCCGCGCCCCAGGCCCAGTGCGCGAACAACGGAAAGATAAGAACTGCAAAGACCGCGCTGGCAAGACAAATTGGAGCCAGCCGCCACCGATCCGTTCCTGCACTCAAAGGAATCGTTGCCGCGAGTCCTGCGGCAAACATCTCAAGGCACAACGTCAGCGCCCGGGTGAAGCCGGCAACATCCGTCGGATCGATGCCCACGCCGCTGGGAAGAAAGGGTGCGGCTCCAAGCCAATCCCAATGCGCGCCGCCGGCAATAAAGGAGTGTACGGGGCCACCGGCAAATCCCGCCCACGAGAATCCGAACACCACGAAGAGGATGGCTGAAATTCCCATCGCGCATAGTGTCGCCAGCATAGCGTGCGCCGCGGAGCGCGAGCGTCCCAGTCCCTGATGAATGAGCGCCAGTCCGGCAGCCGCGAGCGGCGCGAGCATGATGCAAAAGAGGCAAAGCAACAGGTTCATCGCTGCTCCTTCTGCGTCGCTGTGTACGCGCGAGTAAGCAAGCCAACCCCGAGGACCTCTACGCCCAATCCTGCGAGGACAAACACAAATCGCATGGCTAGCGCGGCAAGCAGCACCAGGGCCGCAAGCACGAGGAAGAATCCAGACATCAGCAGCAGGCAGCCGACCAGCCTCAAGGGTTCTCCTTTATTCCATTTATGTCGGATGAACGATGTCGCGTCCAGTCTAATGGAAATGCGTCTGGTCTCGAAGGTTATTTCGCACCCATAAAAATCATCCTCCGCCGCACATGCTCGCCTAAGCGAATGCGCAGCGGAGGATTGATCGAAAGCCTAGCTACTTAGTAGCGGTAGTGCTCGGACTTGTACGGACCTTCCACCGGCACGCTGAGATACTCCGCCTGCTTCTTCGAGAGCGTCGTCAGCTTGACGCCGATCTTCTCGAGATGCAGCCGCGCAACTTCCTCGTCCAGCTTCTTGGGCAGGATATAAATCCCGACCTTGTAGGTATCCTTGTTCTTCCAGAGATCGAGCTGCGCCAGCGTCTGATTCGCAAAGCTGTTCGACATGACAAAGCTCGGATGGCCCGTCGCGCAACCCAGATTTACCAGGCGTCCCTCGGCCAGCACGAAGATGCTGTTGCCGGTTGGGAAAGTGTACTTGTCGACCTGGGGCTTGATGTTCAGCTTGGTGACGCCCT
>DASWCA010000461.1:0-18045 GCA_036390355.1 Acidobacteriaceae bacterium | reverse complement strand
CGATCCGGTGCCGATTGAGGAGATGGAGCGGCGGATCGACGAGCTGGGCCGGCTGGGGACTTCGGTCATCACGATCTCGGGCGGCGAGCCTCTGCTGCATCCGGACCTCGATCGCGTTATCGCGCGGATACGCAAGACGGGCGCAATCGCCGGGATGATCACCAACGGCTATCTGCTGATGCCGGATCGTATCCAGCGGCTAAACCGGGCGGGCCTGGACCACATGCAGATCTCGATCGACAATGTGATGCCGGACGCCGTGTCGAAGAAGAGCCTCAAAGTTCTGGACGCGAAGCTGAAGATGCTGGCGGAGCACGCCGATTTCCATGTCAATATCAACTCGGTCGTGGGCGGCGGCATTGCGAACCCGACGGACGCCCTGACCGTGAGCGAACGGGCGCTGGCGCTGGGATTTTCGTCCACCATCGGGATTATTCACGACGGCAGCGGACAGTTGAAGCCGCTCGGCGAGGAAGAACGAACCGTCTGGGACAAGGTGCGGCGGCTGACGCGGCGCAGTTATTCGCGATTCAACCACTTCCACGAGGCGATCGCCAACGGCCAGCCGAATGACTGGCGATGCCGCGCCGGTGGGCGTTATCTCTACATCTGCGAGTTCGGGCTGGTGCACTACTGCTCGCAACAGCGCGGTTATCCGGGCGTTCCCCTGGCTCAGTACGGCAGGGCCGACGTCCAGCGCGAGTTCCTCACAGAAAAGAGTTGTGCGCCGAACTGCACCATCAGCTGCGTGCACCAGGTGAGCTATATCGACCACTGGCGCGCACCGCAGACGTCGCAGGTCACTCCAGGGGCGTCACACGGCGACGCAGGACTCGTGCAGATCCGCTAAGGTTACGTTCGGTTCTGCGAACCGCGGGCAATCTCTTTGAGGCTTTCGTCGATCCCCTTGAGGCATTGGACCACCTTCCAGAGAATCCACAGGATAAAGATCCAAAACACAGCGACGAACGGCAACAGTAGAGCGTGAATCACGATCATGGTTGTACCTCGCCAGCAAGCATATACCTCGATCTAACGCATGCGAGTGCATATTTCGCAACCTACTGGACCTCCTGACACTCTAAACTTAGAGTGAGCGTGGCTAATTTCTTTCAATCCAACGATCCAGACAGCATAAGGCGGTTGCGAGCACTCGTCTTCGTTGTTCTGCTTGCGCTGGCCTGCGCTGGAACTCTGCGCGCGCAGGACAGCGCGGCATTGCCGATGGCTCCCAGCCCACAGGTGGAGCTGGCCTTGCGCGCCACCGCTGGGGCGCAGAGTCCAGCGCAGACGCCGCAGTTTGGCGGCGGAGTGATCGTGGAGCAGGCAACGCCGGGCGCACTGCCGCTTGGGCTCGATGACGCCATCGACCGCGGAGTGAAGCACAATCTCCAGATCCTGCTGGCTTCGGAGACGGAACGGGCCGTGCGCGGACAGATTCTCGGCGTCTTTTACAACCTGCTGCCAAACATGAAGGCGACGGCGTATACCAATACCCTCGAGATCAACCTCGCTGCGCAGGGGTTCAAGCCGTCTTCACTGGCGGGACTCGGAGTCAAGAATTTCTCCGAGATTGTGAAGGTGGACACGACCGCCGCCCAGGTGAGTGTGGACCAGGTGCTCTTCAACCTGCCGGATTTCTATCTGTACGCCGCCGCGAGGAAGGCGGCGAACGTTGTCAGCATGAACACGCTGAACGCACGCGGAGGCGTGGTTCAGGCGGTTGGCACGCAATATCTCGCGGCGCTGGCGGACGAGGCGCAGATCGTCAACGCGCAGGCCCTGGTGAAGGCCGACGAAGAGGAGCTGCGGCAGGCGACAGAATCGCATGACACCGGCGTTGGAACCAACCTCGACGTGCTGCGCGCGCGGGTGCAGCTTCAGACCGAACAGCAAGTCCTGGTGCGGGACGAGAACACGTTTGCCAAGGACAAGATCGCGCTCAACCGGCTGATCGGGCTGCCCGCCGATCAGGAGTTGACGCTGACCGATGCGGTTCCGTACGCCGAACTCGCGGAGTTGCCGCTCGACCGGGCCAAGGCGCTTGCGTACCAACGGCGTAAGGACTTGCTTGAGCTTGAGGCCCAGCTTGAGGTCGCGCAGCGCTCGCGCAAGGCGGTCAAGTTCGAACGGATGCCGTCGCTGGCGTTCAACGGATATTACGGCGTGCTCGGCGAAACCAGGGGCTTGTATCACGGCGTGTTCACGGCGCAGGGCGTGGTGAAGATCCCGATCTTCGAAGAGGCTCGCTTCCGCGGAGAGAGCCAGACAGTCGCGGCTCAGGAGATCGCTCTGCGGCATCAGATCGAGTCGCTGCGGGTGACCATCGACGCCCAGATTCGGGCGAGCATGCTGGACGTGGAGTCGTCCTCCGAGCTGGTCAAGGTGGCGCGGAGCAACGTTGCCCTGGCAACCGAGGAGCTGGCCGACACGCGGGACCGCTTTGCGGCGGGCGTTGACGACAATCTACAGGTGGTGCAGGCGCAAGCGACGCTGGCGGCGGCGCAGAGCCGACTGATCAATACCGAGTTCCAGTTCAACCAGTCCAAACTGGCGCTGGCTCGGAACACGGGTGTGGTCGAGACCCAATACAAACAGTATCTCGGGCGGTAACGACCCTCTGGATCGGACTTACCATCCCCGTACTTAAGTCCTAAAGTACATTTTCTAAAGGAGTTAAGTCCGTACCGACGGTATATACCAGCCGTAAGCCGCCCGTCGCTCTCTGGGTCAGGCTGCCCTTTCTGAATCGGGCTACCCAGCCCGTACTTAAGTCCTACAGTACGCCTTCTAAAGGAGTTAACTCCAGATCGATGAGATATGTACCAGCCGTACTCTGGCGGTCACTCTCGGATCCCGGCTCATCCAGTCTGGATTAGGCTACCCACCCCCCGTACTTAAGTCCTAAAGTACATCTTCTAAAGAAGTTAAGTCCGGGCAATGGTATATACCAGTTCTGAGCCGCTTACGGCCGGTTATCGCGATGCGGAGCCAGCCTTCCTGGCTAAGGATCATTACTTCAATTATAGGCTTTTCCACATGGCTCAAATGCCAACTATTTTTCGATTATTTCTCAGCCTAAGTTATTTTGAACATTGGAGATAATATTTCTGGATGTGAGCATGGGGGCTTGACAGTATTTTGCGAGGGAGGAACAAAGAGCCAGATGCCATCCGGGGCCCTTGGATGTCGATTTGAGTGGATTTCTGTGAGCTATGAGCTTTGAGGGATGAGTTTGGGGATTCGGCTTTCGGCTCTCAGCTTTCAGCGATTGGCTTTCGGCTCTGGGACGCGGGCGTAAAAATTGTGTAAGCATAGGCGTATATGGCAGAGGGTGGCAACGGGGCGGCCGACGCTCAACCGGCGGGGGCGGGGAGCGCGTTTCTTTCGCGGGATTTCCGGCTTTACCAGACGGCGCGGCTGCTGGTCATTCTTGGCGCAGAGGCGCAGTCGGTTGCGGTGGCATGGCAGGTGTATCAGCTCACGCACTCACCGCTCGATCTCGGCCTGACTGGGCTGGCGCTGTTCGCTCCAGGGATCTTTTTCATGCTGGCAGCCGGACACGTGGCCGACCGCTACGACCGGCGCTGGATCATCCTGATCTGCTATGCGATTCAGGCGGTGTGCACGGTCACACTGCTACGCTTTGCGCTGCATCCAACCGGGCATGTGTGGCCAATCTATGCTGTCCTTCTCGGCGTGGGAATGGGACGCGCCTTCAGCGGGCCGGCATCGTCGGCGCTGCTTCCCAGCCTGGTGCCGAAGCATCACTTCGTGAACGCAATTACCTGGGGAGCGATTGTCTTTCAGGTGGCGAACATTGCAGGACCGGCTGTGGGCGGACTGCTGTTCACGCTGCGCCTGAGCGGCTTCCTGACGAAGTGGAACGGCGCGGCATCGGTATACGCGTTTACGCTGGCGACTCTGCTGGCGTTCCTGGCGCTGGTTGGCGCGATGCGGACAAGACCCGCGCGCGCGGTAAAGAACGCGTTCAACCTGGAGACGATGCTGGCCGGATTCAAGTACGTGTGGCAGGCGAAGCTGTTGCTTGGATCGATCTCGCTGGACTTATTTGCAGTGCTTCTGGGCGGCGCTACAGCGTTGCTGCCGATCTTCGCGACGGACATTCTGCACGCGGGGCCGAGAGCATTGGGGCTACTGCGGGCGATGCCGTCGGTAGGCGCGCTGGCGGTCTCGCTGACCATGACGGTGAAGCCGATCAAGCACAATGCGGGCAGGCTGATGCTGTTCTGCGTCGGCGTGTTTGGCGCGGCGACGGTGATCTTCGGCCTGTCGAGAACGATATGGGTAAGCCTGCTGTCGCTTGTGATTGTGGGTGCGAGCGACATGGTGAGCGTGGTGATCCGGTCGAGCATTCTGCAGCTCGCCACACCGCACGAGATGCGCGGCCGGGTAAGCGCCGTCAATTGGCTGTTTGTCGGCGCTTCGAATGAATTTGGTGAGTTTGAGAGCGGTGTGACCGCGCATTGGTGGGGAGCGGTCCCCGCGGTCGTGATCGGCGGGATCGGGTCCCTGATTGTTACAGGGACGGCGGCCGTGCTGTTCCCCGCGCTCCGAAAAGCCGATGCGCTTTCGGCGGAATCACTGATGCAGTCTAATATGCAACAGAGCATTGCAGAGCCGGCAGACTGAAGCAAGGTTCGAGGTTCGAGGTTCAAGGTTCGAGGGAAGAACGGAGGCAAGGCGGGATGGCATCAGGCATGAAGTGGGCGATCGGCGGGACGGCGGTTCTGCTGCTGGCGGTAGGAGGCGAGATTCTGTATCTGCACCACGAGCGGAATCTTGCGGGTAAGGTTGCGGCGCCGGTCGATTACGGGCCGACGGACCCGGACGACCTGGTGTTTCTGAAGAAAGAGCGGCCTTCGTCGCTGGCGGATGCGAAGACGCTGGATGGAACGACCTTGTGGGTTTCGGCCGGTGGCCAGATGGAGTATTACCCTTATGCGGCGCACCATGCGGACTACGCGAAGAGTGCAGGCACGCTGCTGGGTGCAGAGCCTTTGGCGGTAAAGGACGCGTTCGAGCAGGTGGCGCCGAAGTCGGCGACGTACCGGATTCCAGGCGGCGACAAGCAGGTGCTGTTGGCGTTTACGATGCCGAAGTCGGCCGATCCGAAGAAGGAATACGCGGTTCCGGTGGGATACAAGCAGGGCACCGATTACACGTTTTTTACCGACGAGGTATTCTTCTACGACGATCCGCACGTGCTGTACAAATACTGGGGAGACAAGGTGTGGCAGGCTGTCGACTCGCACCAGGTGATCCTGGGAATGAATGAGCGCCAGGTCGAGTTATCGCTTGGCCAGGTATCGAAAAGCGTGAGCAACGAGTATGGAAACCGGCTGGTGGTATTCGCGAATGTCGGGCATCCGGTGGCGGTGACGTTCGTGAAGAACCACGCTACGGCGTTCCGCCCGGACCAGGGATTCTGAGCAGGACGGACCAGTGCCGTCGAGGCGAGGGACGGGCTCCTCGCCAATCCGTCGCGTCTTCATGCAAATCAGGGGCAATCTTGCTCTATACTCTTAGTTCCCATGGACCAGACCCAGGCGAGACAGTCCGAGCATGCACTGCTTAAGAACTATCTGCTGGACCATGCCTACGACGAGATGTTCGCGGGCGCGGAGGATTTGCATCCCCACTACGAACCGCTGTTTGACCGCTTCTCCTCGCTGCCGGGCGATGAGTTGCAGCGCCGCAAGCACTCCGCCGAACTCAGCTTTCTGAATCAGGGCATCACCTTCACGGTCTATGGCCGCGAGGACAGCGCCGAGCATATCTTTCCGTACGACCTGGTGCCGCGCATCATTACCGCGGCCGAGTGGGCGACCGTCGAACGCGGCCTGACGCAGCGCATCACCGCGCTGAACCTCTTCCTGCGGGACATCTATAACGAAGGCCGAATCCTGCAGGACGGCATCGTTCCCCGCGAGATTGTGTACAGCTGCAAACATTTCCGGCGGCAGATGGTGGGACTGCAGGTGCCGCGCAATGTGTACGTCGCGATCTGCGGGACCGACCTGATCCGCATGGAAAACGGCGAGTTCGTGGTGCTGGAGGACAATCTCCGCGTGCCTTCGGGTGTGAGCTATATGCTCACCAACCGGCGCGTGATGAAGCGGATCTTTCCGCAACTCTTCCGCAGCTATAACGTGCGGCCCATCGAGCAGTACACGCAGCTTCTGCTGGGAACGCTGCGGTCGCTCGCGCCCGAAGGCAGGCCGGAGCCGAACATCGTTCTGCTGTCACCCGGAGTCTTCAACTCTGCATACTTCGAGCACGCGTACCTTGCGCGTCAGATGGGCATTGAGCTGGTGGAAGGCCGTGACCTGGTGACGCACGACAACGTCATCTACATGCGCACCACCAGCGGTCTTCGCCGTGTCGATGTCATCTACCGCCGCGTGGATGACGACTTTATCGACCCGCTGGCGTTCCGCGGCGATTCGATCCTGGGCGTCTCCGGCTTGTTCAACGCTTATCGCGCGGGGAACGTCACGCTTGCGAATGCGTTTGGCACCGGCGTGGCCGACGACAAGGCGCTCTATGCGTACGTGCCGAGCATCATCAAGTATTACCTCTCCGAAGAGCCGGTTCTGCAAAATGTGAAGACGTACCTGATGACGGAGCCGAAGTCGCGGCAACATGTGCTGCAGAATCTGGACAAACTGGTGATCAAGGCGGTGGGCGAGAGCGGTGGCTACGGCATGTTGATTGGCCCGCAGTCGACCGCGCAGCAACGCGAAGATTTCGCGCAGAAGATCCAGTCGGACCCGCGCAACTACATCGCGCAGCCGACGATCTCGTTTTCGCGAGCGCCATGCCTGATCGGCGACGCACTGGAGCCGCGCCACGTCGATCTGCGGCCCTACATTCTTTACGGCGACAAGGTCGCCATTGTGCCCGGCGGGTTGACTCGCGTCGCGCTGAAGCGCGGATCGCTGGTCGTGAACTCCTCGCAGGGAGGCGGAAGCAAGGACACCTGGGTACTGAGTCAGTAGCGCGAACCTTTGCCGGAGAAGCCAAATGCTGAGCCGCGTCGCCGATAGTCTTTACTGGATGAGCCGCTCGATCGAGCGCGCGGAGCACACGACGCGCCTGCTCGATGTGAATCTCAACCTGATGCTGGACGAGAGCGCGACCAGCGCGGACCGGTGCTGGCAGCGCATGCTCGAGGCGCTGGGCAATCCCAAGGATGTGGCCTGGACTGGCGACCAGTTTGCTCTGACGCAAGCGCTGATCTTCGACACGGAGAACCCGGTGTCGATCCTTTCCTGCATCATCTCTGCGCGGGAGAATTCGCGCCACGTGCGCGAGCAGATTTCCACCGAACAGTGGACCAGGCTGAACCGGCTGTATCTGCAGGTCACGCGGCCGGAGATGCGGAGCGATATGCAGTCCGAAGGGGTGATGGCGGACTCCGGGCAGACGACCGAGTTTCTGCAGCAGGTGATGGAGGCGGTCCACCAGTTTCAGGGTGTCAGCGATTCCACGATGAGCCATGGCGAGGGCTGGCAGTTCATCCAGGTGGGCCGGTACATCGAGCGCGCGTCGGCGACGGCGCTGTTGCTGGAGGCATATCACGAGGATCTGTGGCGCCATTCGGACCGCATTCCGGAAGGCAACGAGTATCTGGAGTGGATGGGCCTGCTGCGTTCGGCCACAGCATTCGAGGCGTATTGCAAGGTCTACACGGCGGATCTTACGCCCGACCGGATCCTTGAGTTTCTGCTGCTCGACGTGGAGTTTCCGCACTCGGTGCGCTTCTCGATCGACACGCTGCAACGCGCGCTGGAGGCGATTCATGGCGAGGGCGGCATGAGCCGCGCCGAACCGCTGCGCCGGCTCGCCGGGAGACTGCAAGGCTCGCTACAGTATTCGACGGTGGATGAGATTCTGAACGGGGACGTCGTTGCATATCTTCGCGGCATCCAGTTTCAGTGCAGCGCCGTGCACAAGATGATCTATGAGCTGTACATCGATTACAGCATTCAGGCCGCGCTGGCGGGATAGGAAGACGAGTTGTCAGTTCTCAGTTGTCAGTAACAGCAGGCGAGGAGCGGGATGTATTACTCGATTCGGCATCTGACGAAGTTTCTTTACTCGAATCCGGTGAGCGAGAGCATGATGGAGACGCGGATGCATCCGCGCTCGGATCAGAACCAGCGCTGCCTGACGTTTCATCTCTCGGTGAGCCCGCGCTGCCGCGTGTTCAGCTATCGCGACCACCTGGCCAACCAGGTCCATCACTTTGACATTCCGGGTCAGCATGGGCAGTTGGTGATCGTCGCCGAATCGCAGGTGGAGGTGCAGCCCGCGCCGCAGATTCCGTCGTTCCTCGCGCCCGATGCGTGGAGTGAGCTCGACGACATGATCGAGCAGGGCGACTACTGGGAGATGCTGCTGCCCAGTGAGTTCGCGACGTCGACGGCGTCGCTCGATGCGCTGGCGGAGGAACTGGATGTGCGCCGCCGGGACGATCCGCTGATGGTGCTGCATCAGTTGAATGAGCAGATGTTCAACCACTTCGAGTACGTGCCGAAGTCGACCAAGGTGGACTCGCCGATCGACCTCGCACTGCTGACTCACGCGGGCGTGTGCCAGGACTTTGCGCACATCATGACTACGCTGGTGCGTTCGAAGCTGCGCATTCCGTGCCGGTATGTGAGCGGCTATCTCCATCACGGCCATAGCGATCACGACCGCTCGGTGACTTCTGCGACGCATGCCTGGGTTGAGGCGCTGATGCCGCAGCTCGGGTGGGTCGGGTTCGATCCGACGAACTGGCTGGTTGCGGGCGACCGGCATATCCGGACGGCGATTGGGAGAGACTACGCCGATGTTCCGCCGACCCATGGAATCTTCCGCGGCCGGGCGAACAGCGAGCTGACGGTTGCGGTGAGGGTGACTCCGAGCGAAGGGACTCCGGCGCTGGACCAGGAGATGCCGGTGCCGGAAGACTGGTCGACGCTGGTGGAGAAGGCGCAAGCCTTGCCGGAAGTGCCGCCGACGCCGACGCGAATGCAACAGATGGCGCAGCAGCAGTAGTCGTCGCAGCGAACCACGCGGGCTGAAGAACTCTATTCGGGACGAGTGCGCCATCGAGGGTCCCCCTCTCCCCGGTATATATATGCCAAAATCTAAGAAACAAACGGCTTGCGTCTTGGTGTATACCAATTGATATATATTTTTCATCCCACTCAGCCTGAGCTGCGACACGTTCAGGTCCTGTCCAAGAGATGCTCGGACACGACACTGGCACTGCTTGCCCTCTCTTTCAATTATACGAGGCGTGTCAAAGACCTTGGCTGTGGAGAAGTTTGGCAAGTAGCTGATATATCGCGGGTTTGCTGTGCACCGAGATGCGCAGGTGCTGCCGGAACAGAAAAAAGCCTGCTCCGAGCATCGCTCGGAGCAGGCTTCAGGTTGGGTCACTGGCCTGCGGCCGGCACGAGTCCTAGAACTCCAGGCGCAGGGAGAACTGACCGACGCGAGCAGTGGTACCGGTTTGAGCAGAGACGATTCCGAACGAAGACGAGATATAGCTTGTGTTCGGAGTTGAGAAGGTGGGGTGGTTGAGGACGTTGAAAGAGTCTGCGCGGAAACGTAGGTTGAGCCGGTCCTCGGGCAGAATGCGGAAGGTTTTGGATAGACCTGCATCGAGATAAAGCTGCGAGGGTCCACGGAGGGGGTTGCGGCTTCCATATTCAATGCCGATCGGGCCACGGAAGTGCTTGAGCGCCGCCGCCGGGTCCTTGAAGGCCACCAACTGGTTGGAAGCATTCTTATGGAGGTGCATGGCCACGTCATCCGAACCCAAGCCGTCGTAGATGGCCGGAACGTTGTTGGCAAAGCCAGCCAGAAACGCGCCTGAGGAGGTAGTCAGGGCGAAACCGCTCTGCCAGGTTGGGATTGCCGAAAACTCCCAACCGCCGATGACTTCATCGAGCAGCCGGGGGGCATTGCTTCCGAACTCACGCCCACGGCCGAAGGGCATTTGCAGCAAGATGTCGGACGTGATGACGTGGGTGACGTCAAAGTCCGAGTTTCCGCGGCAAGCGCGAGGGTGCATCACGTCGCAGATGAAGCCGGTGCCGCTGGCGACAGCATTGGCGATGATCGAGACGTTATCGATAGAGTGAGACCAGGTGTAGTTGAAGTCGAACTTGGTTCCGTGGGACATATTCTTCGATACGGTCAAGAGAAGGCCGTTGTAGTTCGAGAAGCCCTTGTTGGTGTAGTAAGTGTCCCGAGCGAACTGAGAGGCCAGGCCGACGTTGGTGGGCAGGATTCCCGCAGAGGCGAAAGCCTGCAGCGCATCGGTGATGTCGCCGTTGAATACGTTGGGACCTTGATTGGAGGCCACATACGCTGTGTTGGAGTTGCAGGTCACGCTACCGCAGGCACGGCCTACGTAGAAGTTCGGCGTAAGGATATGTTCGAAGAACGGCTGAGCGACCATGCTGTTCGGAGTAGCTCCGGCGCGCAACCGCGTTGTCACATAGGCGAACGCCTGGGACAACATCTGACCCGAGGCATTATCCGGGAAGTCGATGAGCTGCGACGCGTCGGCTTGACCAAGCAGACGGCGGCCCATACGGCCCGCGTAACTGGCTTTAAGCACCAGTTGTCCGGGGAACTCTTGTTGAATCCCGAAGTTTACCGCAATGCTGTATGGATCCTTGAGATTCTTGTCGATGACGTAGGTGGTATTTTGAGACGCCAGACCGGTAGGTACCCCTGCAGCGTTCACAAAGGGAGTGAAGGGCCGGGTCGGGGATGGGACGATGGGAGGCGCGGGCAGGTTGGAAAAATCGCTGACGCGCGGATCGTTCTTCAAAGACCCGGACGGGTCGGCCGAAGAGCCATAGCTGAGCGCAGCCGTGTTCTGGAAGAGGAAGGTGCTTTGGTTCTGAAGGAAGTTAACCGCGTTGGCTACGGTACGGTCGTAGACCAAGTCCGCCGAGCCGTTGAAGACCGTCTTCGGCGAAGGATTGTAGGCAAACCCAATTCGCGGCGCAAAGTCTTTCGGGTTGGAGTTGTAGTAGTCAGGAGCGTTGTTGACCCGACCGACGAGGTTATAGGAAAGGAGCGGAACCGAGGTGGCACCACTGATTCCTGCCGCGCTCTGTTTGACGCGGGCTGCAATGTACTCGTCGAAACCGACGCTGGGAGCGGATTCCGCACCCAACGTCTCAAACGGAACCGAATACAGGCTGTAACGCAGTCCGTAATTCAGCGTCAGCTGCCTTGTCACTTTCCATGTGTCGGCGACGTAGAGTTCGGTCTGATAGTAACGGAAGCGGCGGTTAGCACCGGTGCCGCTGGGTTGCTGCTTCCCGCTGGCGTCGAAGTTATAGATGCTGCTGATGCGCCCCACGCGACCCAGCGCCAAAGCGAAGGCATTGTCGTACTGCGTCGTGTTGGTGGTACCCGTCCCCTGGATATCCGTAGGACGCAGGGTTGTGCCATTGAGCGTGGTGACGTTGCCACCGAGTCCGATGGTGTAGGTGTTGTAGTCGCTGCCGAGGAAGTTCGAAGCCTTGATGTACTTGAAGGAGCCGCCGATGCCAATGTTGTGGGCGCCTTTGGTCCAGTTGAAGTCATCGCGCACGGTTGGGATGGGTACCCGACGTCTCTGGATGTTGCTGCCGTCGTAGGGCCCGGTGAGGATTCCGCCGATAGTCGTGCCGCCGACGATGTTTGCGCCGAGCGGATTGTAGGCCAAACCAAAACTGAAGATGGTGACGTTGTCGCCGAAATAAAACTGGTTGACCTTGTTGGCGCCGATCTCCCAGATGTGACTGGCTACGTAACCGTAGCTGCGATCCTGGAATGGCCGGGTGAGTGGGTCGCCCGGGAACCGGTTGATGGCCTGCACCGAGTCCTGATGGGCGTCATGGTACTGAAGGAAGATTCGCTGAGTCGAGGACAGGTTGTAGTCGACTCGGGCCACGCCGTTGTATAGGACGTTGAGAGTCGATTGTGTGAAGCGGAAGAGGCCGGTGTTCACGCCATCTCCGCCGGAGAGGTCATTCGCGTGGGGATAACGCGAGTTCAGGAGACTGAACATTGTGGCGTTCTCGCCAATACCGGCGGGATCCTTCGCTTTGACATCAGCGGGGGTGAGGAAACCGATGCAAGCGGGCGATGTGGTCTGACGGCTGGTCGTTGCACAGCCGGTCTTGACGTAGCCGATGTTGCCCGCGCGATAGGAGTCCAATGGGACGGTATCGGTACCGGCGAGTGAGGAGACGATGCGCGAGTTATTAAAGTCGACGAAGAAATAGAGCTTGTCGCGCCAGAGCGGGCCACCAAGGGCACCGCCGAACTGGTTACGAATCAGGGCGGTACGCGGGACCTGGGGCAAAGTGTTGTTGTTGAACCAGGTGTTGGCGCTGGTTACGGTGTCGCGATGGTATTCGTTGATATCGCCGTGGAATTTGTTGGTGCCGGACTTAGTCACGAGCTGAAACTGTCCGCCACCCCCGGTACCGAGGTTGGCGGGGAGGCCGGCCACACTGCCGCGGAACTCCTGCGTGGCGTCGACCGGCATGCCGCCGTTGATGTTGCCGAACTGGCCGGTAGAGATGTCGTTGACGTCCATGCCATCGACGGTGACCGAGGTTTGATCGGTACGGGACCCGGTGACTGATCCCTGGCTTGTCACGCCGGCCTGCAAAGTAAAGAGCGCAGCGACAGAGTTCCGGTTTGCGATCGGAAGTTCGTTGATGATCTCAGGGTCAAAGTTATTTCCGATGCTGGCATCGGTCGTATTCAGCGTGATGAGGCTGTTTTGGGCGGTAACTTCCACGGTCACGTTATGTCCGACGGCAAGTTTCGCGTCCTGAGTGCGGGTTGTGCCTACCAGAAGGGTGATGTCCTTGATGTCGAGCGATGAGAAGCCAGTGTGGCTGAAACTGGCAAGGTATCCCGGGGCTGGGGGAACGTTCGGGAAGCGATAGGCTCCGTCACTGTTGGTAGTTGCGGTAAAGCTAAGACCGCGGGACGGGTTCGTGAGGGTAACCGTGGCGCCGGTGAGCACGGCCCCTGACTTATCGGAAACTGTACCGGTGATGCCTGCATTGTCTTGCGCATGGAGGGCGAGATTCGCCGCGAAGAGGAAGAGAACGGCAACGACAGAGATTCGCTTAAGCAAAGCTTGCATGGATGAAAGTTCCTCGGAAAGACGGCAGTGCCCGACGTTCTGGGCGGAGCAGTTCTGATTTCTTGATTGTCTGGCTATTCGCACGTCAAGGGCCATCCGGAAATATGCTAGATATCAGCACTCTTGGCGGATTGCTTTTGAGGAGCTATATGAAAAAACGGAGAATTACAAAATCGTGACAAATGGAAACGGAGATTAGACGAGTGGAGGTGTGGCTGGGACGAATAACCGGCGGGTCTATATCTATAGAGGATAGGCTCGGGATTGGATAGACTGCCGAAAAAAGCCGGATTGGTTGCGACGAGGGAGTAAGCGCGAGGCTGGAAACGCGCTGCTATGCCCGAAGTGCAGAAGCGAAATGCGGGGATTCTTCGCCCTTCGACTTCGCTCAGGGCTCAGAATGACACTTTCGACACGCGAGGGGTGCTACAGATTCAGCTTCTTGAAGATTCGGTCGGGGATGTTGCGGACGACGAACATGATCGGCTGCCACTGGAAGGGCACGTAGAGGTTGTCCGCGCGCTTGTCGATGGCCTTGACGATCGTCGCGGCGACTTTATTCACGTCGGCGAACTTTTCGGAACCTTTCATGCCGGCGGTCATCGCCGTCTTCACGGGGCCGGGCTTGATGGTCAGAACGGTGACGCCTTCGCGGTCGATGCGGTTACGCAGGCCGGCGAGGAACGCGGAAAGGCCCGCCTTCGACGAGCCGTAGAGATAGTTCGACTTGCGGCCGCGGTCGCCCGCCACCGATGAGATCACGGCCAGCAGGCCCGCATGGCGCTGCACGCAGAAGTTCGCCAGCCACGTAAGCAGCGAGACCGGCGCAACAAAGTTGGTGTGCAGAATCTGCGCGGCGTGCTCGAAGTCCTGCTCGGCCCGCGGTTGATCGCCGAGAATGCCGTGGGCGAGGAAAGCGACGTCCATTCCAGTGAGCGAGTTGATGGCGTGGGCCAGCAGCTCCGCGTGCTTGTCGGTGTCGTCGAGATCGGCGACGGCGGTGCCGATATAGGCGGCGCCGCGCGTCTTGAGGTCGGCAGCCACGGCCGCGAGCTTCTCCGGGTTGCGCGCGACCAGGAACATCTGCGCGCCCTGTGCCGCCCAGATTCGGCACGTCGCCTCGGCGATGCCGGAGGTCGCTCCGAGCACGAGAATCTTTTTGGTGATCTTCGCATTCGGCGTAAGCGCGGGGGAGGACGGCGAGGCGGATGGCTGTGGGGCAGATGACTGAGAATCGAAGGCGCTCAGGGTGGTCATAGAATCGATTTCGCTCCTGTGGAATCGGTGACGCGCTCCCAGAAGCTGGAGGTGAGCATGGGATCGCGGAAGCGCGCAAAGCGCTGCCACTCCGGGTAGAAGGTCTGGAACTGCGGCGCTGTCATGGCGGCGTCCTTGGCGGGATACAGGCGGCCTCCGTATTCGAGCGTCATGTCGCCGAGGCGCTGGAGCAGCGGAAAAGTGACGCCGGGCTTGATGGGAAAGTCGAGCGCGAGCATGATGCCCGCCTGCGGAAAGCTCATCATACCGAGCGAAGGTATGTCGCCGAATGCCTTGAGCACGGCGAGAAAGCTCGCCAGTCCCGACTTGGCGATCTCGCTGAGGATGGCGATGGTGCCCTCCTTTGCATGCTCCCATGGAATGGCGTACTGGAACTGCACCAGACCGCGCTTGCCATACATGCGGTTCCAGTGGAGCACCTTATCCAGCGGATAGAAGAAGGGCTCGTAGTCCTGGAGCGTCTTGACTCGCGGCTTCATCTGCTTATGGAAGAAGACGGAGTTGAACAGGCTAACAGTGGTGTGATTCAGCGCAAATCCAGGCGCGTCGAAGGGGAAGACGAGCTTTGGCTCGGGCGACGGCTTGAGCTCGCCGGGAATGCTTGAATGCTGGCCGAGCATGAAGATGCCGCGCGCGAAGTTCTTCCCGGTGGAGGCGCAATCGACCCAGCTGACGGTGTATTCGACGTTGCTGTACTGCTGCTTCAGGTCGAGGAACTCGTCGATTCCGTGGAACTGGATTCCCTCGTAGTCGATGTTGCGCGAGACGATGGGACGGAGCCGGAGTTGCGCCCAGGTGATGAGACCCGTAAGTCCCATCCCGCCAATGGTTGCGGAGTACCAGTCGGGATTCTCGGTGCGCGAGCAGAGGCGGCGGGTGCCGTCGGAGCGGACGAGTTCGAAGCACGGTACGTGATTGCCGAATGAGCCTGCGACTTCGTGGTTCTTGCCGTGGATGTCATTGGCGATGGCGCCGCCCAGGGTGACGTATTTCGTCCCCGGAGTGACGGGCAGGAAGAATCCGCGGG
Source organism: Acidobacteriaceae bacterium (assembly GCA_036390355.1). Classification (GTDB taxonomy): domain Bacteria; phylum Acidobacteriota; class Terriglobia; order Terriglobales; family Acidobacteriaceae; genus Edaphobacter. The sequence continues at coordinate 2,551 of DASWCA010000461.1, read as the reverse complement.
GGACGGCGAAGTCGAGAACCTGCGCCAGCGAGATGCCCGACTCGGCGGTCAGGATGCCGGTCTCGGGATTGAAGTCGATCAGCCGATTCATCCCGGTAGTCTGGAGCAGGGTGCCATCCTTCAGCAGACAAACGTCTCCGTAGCTGCGGCCCAGTCCGACGGGGAGAGCGGAGTCGTGCGACCCGTCGAGGACGGCGGGGAAGTCGCTCCGCCAGGTCAGCGGGACGACCTTTGCGCCGTACTTCGGATAGCGTCCCCAGGACTCGAAGCGGGGCGTCGCGGGGTTAGGCTCGGGCGTGGCCGCGGTGGTGGTGAGGACTTCGGGTTCGGCGGTCGACGACAAGGGCATACCTATAGAATAGCGGGTCGCGAGAATTGGCCGTTTACCGGTCGAGAAAATGCCGCGCGAAAAGACAAAGGGCACGACCGATTGGCCGTGCCCCTGTTCGATGCGGAAATATAGGACTTAGGCTGCGGCCTTGGTGCGTGCCGACTTGGCGGAGGCGAGTGCGGCCTTCGCTGTGCCGGCCAGAGCGGCGAAACCGGCTGCATCGTTGGCAGCAATGTCCGCGAGGATCTTGCGATCGAGGGGATTGCCGGCCAGTTTCAGCCCGTTGATGAAGGTCGAGTAGCTCATGCCGTTCAGGTGGCAGGCCGCATTGATGCGGACGATCCACAGGGCGCGATACTGGCGCTTCTTCTGCTTGCGGCCGGTGTACGCGAACATCAGACCGCGTTCGACGGCCTCTTGCGCTGCCTGGTAGAGCTTGGATTTAGTGAGGAAGTAGCCGCTCGCGCGTTTCAGGATCTTTTTGCGGCGGTCGGTGCGCTTGGTACTCCGTTTTACACGGGGCATCGTAGTTCTCCTTTTGCGTGGTTCGGTTAAGCGGCTGGAGGAAAGGGTTCCTCTTCACGCGCTATGCAACTTCAAGTCTCGGTGGGCGTTGCATCGCAAAACCCAGGGGCCGTAACGCTTGGACTGGCCCTTTGTTCTGTTCAGAACGGCTTGACTTGAAAAACTTCGGTGTTCCCTGCCTGAAATCAGGCGTAGGGAAGCATCCGGGCGATCTTCGGGGTATCCGCCTTGGAGATCAAGGCCGCGCCGCCGAGGTGGCGTTTGGTCTTGGTGGCCTTCGATGTGAGGATGTGGCGCATCTTCGACTGGCCGCGCTTGAACTTGCCGGACGCGGTCTTGGAAAAGCGCTTGGCTGCGCCCGAATGAGTCTTCAACTTTGGCATGGTGTTTCCTGACGAAAAGCTACGTTTGGACAGCACCTCTGAGTGTATCAGATAGCCGTCTGATCCGCTCGGGAAAATCGTCTTGCGGAGGCTCTCAAAGGGGTCGCCGAAGCCCACCAAAAGGGGCCTCCTGACGTGCTATAATTAGGAGTAAAAGAACGGCTGCGCGAACGCCGAAAACATTGATTTGGCGCGCCTTTTGTGAAATACGGGGGTCGTGCGCGGCCCTTGATGAAAACCTGAGATTTTGCGGCTTCCCCGAGCCGCATGGAGTGTGAATGGCATCGACCGCAATCAGCCCTGAAGCTGTACTGCCAGAGGTTCAACCCAGCATCGGAACGCAGCCCCAAGCAGCTAAGGAGGGTGGCGGCTACTCGGCCGAAAATATCACCGTGCTTGAGGGTCTGGCGGCGGTACGCCTGCGTCCGGCCATGTACATCGGCTCGACCGGCGAAATGGGCCTGCATCATCTTGTGTATGAAGTGGTCGACAACTCAGTCGACGAGGCGCTCGGAGGACATGCCACGCGCATCGATGTCACCATCCACGTCGACAACTCGATCACCGTCGTCGACGATGGCCGCGGTATCCCGGTGGACGACAAGGTGATCAATGGCGAGAAGATGCCCGCGGTCCAGGTCGTTCTTACGATGCTGCACGCCGGCGGAAAATTCGACGCCTCCAACTACAAGGTTTCGGGCGGCCTACACGGCGTAGGCGTAAGCTGCGTCAACGCGCTCTCGCAGGAGTTCGACGTCGAAATCTGGCGCGATGGCTTTGCCTGGGAGCAGGACTACAGCAAAGGTGCGCCCACCAGTAAGCTGCGCAAGATGGGGCCGTCGAAGCGGCGTGGAACCAAGGTCCACTTCCTGCCCGACAAGACGATCTTCACCGTCACTGAGTTCAACTACGATACGCTGGCGCAGCGTCTGCGCGAGCTTGCCTTCCTGAACAAGGGGCTCATCATCACGCTCACCGACGAGCGCACGACCGACGCGAAGACCGGCGAGAGCAAGCAGCAGGAGTTCAAGTACGCCGGCGGCATTGCCGAATTCATCAAGCATCTCAATCGCGGCAAGCAAGTACTCCACGACAAGCCCATCTACATGGAGGCCGAGCGCGATGGCGTGGCCATGGAGATCGCGCTGCAATATAACGACGCCTACTCCGAGACCGTCTTCTGTTTTGCGAACAACATCAATACCGTCGACGGCGGCACGCATCTCTCCGGCTTCAAGACTGCCCTGACGCGCACGATCAACTTCATCGGCCAGCAGATGGGGCTCTTCAAGGATGTGAAGGAGAACCTCTC
>DASWCA010000460.1:0-5296 GCA_036390355.1 Acidobacteriaceae bacterium | reverse complement strand
AAAGCCGGGGAGGGTAAAGACGCGAATGTTCTTGTCGATAATCTGCTTGCGGGCCCACTGAGGCAGGTTCTCCCATGCGCGTTCGCCTTCCGCGTCGGACTCCCAGATGAGGCTGCCGCCTTCCTGAATGCCATCGAGAGGGTTGGTGTGGGTGAAGGCCTTGGGGTCGCAGCAGAGCACGACGGTGACGTGGCGCAGATCGCAGTTGACGCGAATGCGGTCTTTGGCAGCCACCATGAAGTAGCTGGTGGGAGCGCCTTTCTTCTCTGAGCCATACTTGGGGTTGGCGCTGACGTGGATGATTTCCTTGGGGTTGCCGTAGTCGTCGACCAGGCCGTCGCGCTCGAAGAGCAGGTCGTTGAGATCGCCGATGATGGCGCCGAGGTTTTTGCCAGTGGTGATGGCTCCCCAGCCGCCAATGGAGTGGAAGCGGACTGCGACCGCGCCGTCGGGCAGCAGTGAAGGAGTTTCCTTGCCGATCACCGAGTAGGGATGGTCGATGCCGAGAACGAAGAAGCTGACGCCATCGGCTGCGGTTTTGCCGTCCTGGCGGGCGAGGCCGGCGGTGGCGAACTCATAGGCTCCGAAGATGTGTTCGGGCCGGAAGTCGCGGGAGCCGAGTCCGTAGGTGCCGCCAAAGATGTTCGGGACTTCTTCGAGAGAGATGGCGGGTAGCTCGGCGCTGTGCTGAACGGCCTTGGAGAGCGCAGTGCGGATGTCGCGGCCGAGCGGGTTGTCGCCGGAGAGAGCTTCGTCGGTCCGCTCGAGAATGATGACGTTTTTCTTGCCCTTGAGGGCTTCGACTACAGCGGCCTCGGGGAAAGGACGGATCACGTTGATGTGGAGGGAGCCGACGCTGGCGCCACGTTTTTCGCGGAGGTAATCGACCGCGGCCTCGATGTTTTCAGCGGCTGAGCCGAGGGAGACGAAGACGGTTTCGGCATCGTCGGTCTTGTACTTCGAAACCAGGCCGTAGTAGCGGCCGGTGAGGTCGCCGAAATCCTTGTAGGCGTCTTCGAGGAACTTGAGGATGGGCTCGGCGAAGTTGTTGCGGCGAGCGACGACGCCCTGCATGTAGTGTTCCTGGTTCTGGACCGGGCCGAGGAGGATGGGGCTGGTGAGATCCATCATCTTGGGCACACGGCGGCGGGTGGGTCCAAAGAGGACGCGCTGGGCTTCGGTGGGGCACTCGATGATGTCCTGGGGAGCGCCGAGGTACTCGCGGATCAGCTCGGATTCGTGCTTGTAGAAGGTGCGCTCGAGGTGGCTGGTGAGGAACCCGTCCATGATGTTCATGCCGGGGGTGAGCGAAAGCTCGGTGACGCGACGAAGGATGAGGGCCTGGTCGGCGGCCTGCTGGGCGTCTTTGCCGAAAAGCATAATCCAGCCGGTGTCGAGGGCGCCGTAGATGTCGTCATGGCCGCAGTGAACGTTGAGGGCGTGCTTGGTCAGCGCGCGGGCGCCCACTTCGAGCACCATGGTGGAGCCTTTGCCCGGCGCGTGATAATACTGCTCAACGCCGTAGACTACGCCCTGGCCGGAGGTGAAGTTGACCACGCGCTTGCCGCAGACGGAGTGGGCGATGGCACCGCCCTGGGCCGCGTGCTCGCCTTCAGTTTCGATGGCGATGGTGTTGTGGCCAAACACGTTCAGATGGCCTTCAGCATAGGCCTGCTGGAAGAGCTCGCCGCCCTCCGTAGAAGGCGTAATGGGATAAAACACGCCGGCGTCGGCGATGCGGGTCTCGGTGTGGTACGAGACGAGCTGATTTCCATTGGCAGTAACACGTATGCCGGGATAACGAGCTGCTTCCTTCATAAAACCCCCTCGGTGCGTCCTGTTGCTCTTGCCTTGCTTCTTGCGGTGCGGTGGAGAACCATTCTACTTGTGGGCTTTGTAGTGCGCAACGAAGCTCGCAGCCCAACGGGTTCGTTCATATCTTGGTCTCGAATTAAGCCAGCCCTTGAGCCGCGCTCGCCGTGCGCGAAGTGTGACAAGGGGAACCCGTCTTCCGGAGTCTTCGCACCGGCTGTCATTTTTTTGTTGCCGAGGAGCCGCCCGGGGCAGCCTCGCCGGCAAATATCCCTTACAGGCTAGAGGCCGCGGTGGAGACTCGGTGTACCCAAGGGGAGGGAACTTCCCGCATTGCAGCCCATATATAAGTATGCACCCACCGGGGTGAGACGGTGTACCGGAATGTAGTATTTTGTGGCTGATTTGAGCCGGGTGTCAGAAAAGATCGGGTCGGGATTTGCGGTATCCGCGAAGCGATGTAGGGAAACCGCCTTCGGGCTGAAGCGACGGTTGGTTTTATTACCGATGTGCGGGTTAGACGACGGTGCGTTTCGCCGCAGGAGATGGAGATTTGGGCGCGTGCCGAAGGGATCCCGAGGCCGGATGTATAGTGAGTGGGTCGCAAATCGTCTGCATTGTTGGGGTTCTGAAAAGGTGGCCGTGCGGGCGATGGGAAGCGAGATTTGCGGTCAGGAGCGAGGAGAGATGCAAGAGGGGCAGTTTGCGCGCTATCCCAGCCTGAAGGATCGCGTGGTGCTGGTGACGGGCGGTGCGACGGGGATTGGCGAGTCATTGGTGAATCACTTTGCGCGCCAAGGGGCGCGAGTGGCGTTCGTCGACATTCAGGATGAGCCGGCGGCCGCGATGGTGGAGGAACTGGTGAAGGAGGGTTTTCCCACTCCGCTATACGTGCATTGCGATCTGACGGATGTGCCCTTGTTGCGCCACGCCGTGAGGCAGGTTCTGGAGTCGATGGGGACGGTGGACGTGCTGGTGAACAACGCGGCCAACGATCAGAGGCACAACGTTGAAGAGGTCACGCCGGAGTATTGGGACAGGTCGATGGCGGTGAATCTGAGGCCGCAGTTTTTCATGATCCAGGCGGTGCTGCCGGGGATGAAGGCGGCGGGGCATGGGTCGATCATCAACATGAGCTCGATTTCCTGGATGATTCCGTCGACGGGGGTGCCGCTGTATATCGCGGCCAAAGCGGCGATTGTGGGGCTGACCCGCACGCTGGCGCACGAACTGGGCCCGGACAATATTCGGGTGAACGCGGTACTGCCGGGCGCGATTGTGACGGAGAAGCAGAAGCGGCTCTGGTACACGCCGGAGTACAAGGCGGAGATCATGGCGAGCCAGGCTTTGAAGCGGGACATCTTGCCAGAAGACGTCGCGAGGTTGGTGCTGTTTTTGGCGGCGGATGACTCGAGTGGGATTACAAACCAGAGCTATGTGGTGGATGGCGGGTGGGTGTAAACCACCCCAGCGACGAAGACCTGTCGCTGGGGACCCCGGTGTGAGCCGGCGAAGCCGGCCAGTGGACAGTGAACAGTGAACAGTGAACAGTGAACAGTGGACAGTGGACAGTGGGGAGTGGACGTGTGGGTAGGAAGATGCCAAGAAGCCGATGGGTGTGGATTGCTGTTGTCGTAGTTGGGCTCGTGTTTGCGGGATTTTCACTGCATGCGCAAAGTCCTCGAGAGACGACTACTCCGGTGATGTCGCGGAACGCCGGCGAACAGGCGGAGGCGGGGGCGCGGTCGGCGGAGTATGCGAAGGTGCAGGAGCGGCTGGCGCGGGGTTGGAATACGTGGGACGTGCATAGCGTTGCGACGCAGGTGCTGATGCCGGATGGACTGGCGATTCACGTCGGGCTGAAACACAACACGACGGAAGGCGGTGACGCCTTCCTGGGCGATGCGCTGATCGGCAGGCTGAATAAGGGTGCGGAGGTGGTGACGCCGGGGCCGCACTCCTGGGATGGGAGCTATACCGAGCTGCGCGTGGAGTGGATGGGACACCGCTGGCGAGTGCAGAGTGCACACGAAGGCGATGATCTGGTCCTGCTGGTGACACCGATAGCGAATGAGAAGACGTCGGCGTTGCCGCCGACGGTGGTGTTTTCCAGCGATTATTTGTGGAACCGCCCGGCGGCTGCGATTCGCAAGCAGGGAGTGATCGAAGCGGGGAGTTCGGGGAGGATGATTCCGATCTTTTGCACCTGCGAAGGAGCGCAGGCTGGAACGCCGGGAGCTGCATTGGATGTGCCGATGGGGGGCGCTTATTTCTTCGCCGATCTCGTGGGACCGTTGGGTGTGAGTACGGGGAAGCGGCGCACAGTGGCGGAGATTGAGGCGGCGATTGCGAGGCAGAAGTCAGCGTATGAAAAGGGCGTGTCGGAGGCGGGAAAGAACGGGCCCATCTACGACGCGATCGAGACCACTTTGGGGTGGGACACGATCTATGAGCCAAGCAAGGGGCGCGTGGTTTCGCCGGTGAGCCGGGTGTGGAGCGTGGGCTGGGGCGGATACGTGATCTTCGACTGGGACACATTTTTCGCGGCCACGATGGCGGGGATCGGCGATAAGGACCTGGCGTATGCGGATGCGATGGAGACGCTGCGCGAACTGACGCCTGCGGGGTTTGTTCCGAACTATGCGCGGCCGGGCGGGTGGAAGAGCTTTGACCGGTCGGAGCCGCCGGTGGGTGCGATCACGGTGCTGGGGCTGTATGAGAAGTTTCACGAGCGGTGGTTTTTAGGGGATGCATTTGCGCCGCTGCTGCGCTGGAACCGGTGGTGGAGCGAGCATCGCGACATGCAGGGCTACCTGGCGTGGGGCAGCGATGGACAGAATAGGCCGGCAAACCTGGATGACAATTCGGTGGGTACGAGGGCAGGCGCGATTCTCGAGTCTGGGCTGGACAATAGCCCGATGTATGACGCGACGACGTACGACGAGAAGACGCACCTGCTGGAGTATGCCGATGTGGGGTTGATGAGCATGTACATCGCGGACTGCGACGCGCTGGCGCGCATTGCGGAGGTGCTGGGGAAGACGGCTGAAACGAAGGAGCTGAAGGAGCGCGGAGAGAGGTATCGGGCCAAGCTCGCGACTTTATGGAACGAGAAGGCCGGCATCTTTCTGAACAAGGATCTGCACACCGGCGAGGCGAACATGCGGTTGTCGCCAACGAATTTCTATCCCATGCTGGCGAAGGCGGCTACGGCCGAGGAGGCGAAGACGATGGTCGAGAAGCACCTGCTTAATCCCAAGGAGTTCTGGGGAGAGTGGGTGATTCCGTCGATTGCGTTCGATGATCCTGCATTCAAGGATCAGGATTATTGGCGAGGGCGGATCTGGGGTCCGATGAATTACCTGGTCTATTTAGGGCTGGCGAATTATGGAGACGGCGCCGTCCGCAAGGACTTTGCGGAGAAGTCGTATGCGCTTTTCCTGAAGGAGTGGAAAGAGAAGGGGCACGTGCACGAGAACTACAA
>DASWCA010000459.1:0-1738 GCA_036390355.1 Acidobacteriaceae bacterium | reverse complement strand
TGCCACGTTTCCAGTCCCCTCCACGTCGCACGCAGCATGCGGATTTCCCGCACTGCGCGCCCCCATTTGCTTCATGCCAACGCTTATGGGACCTATCCTGCTGGGGCGACTTTCGGCCCGTCGCGTCGCACTCTGTAGGCGTTGAACAGCCCGAGAGTGTCGTACAGCCACCGCCTATTCCATCGTTCCCAGCCGAAGCCCTTTCGTTTCTGAGCATGCGCCAGATGGCGCCTGACCTTCTTCTCCACCCAGTCTTTGATGAAGCTGAAGCACTCGCTGGAATGCCCCACCGCGAAGTAGTTCACCCATCCCCGCAGCACCGGATTGATCAGGGCTATCACCCGTTCAATCGGTTGCGACCGGTGTCGGCGGAACACCTCTTTGAGCGCCCGCACCAGCGCCGTCCGCTTTTTGAGCTTGGGCGTGTAATGCGGCCGCATCGCTCCGCTTAGACCGCGGAGGTAGCGGAACTCAAAGCCCAGGAACCCGAAGCACTCACCGCGCTCAAGGTCCACTGTGCGGCTCTTTTCATCATTGATTTCAACCTGCAGCTTGCCGAACTCCTCCCGAAGCCGCTTGTCCACAGCCCCGACCAGCCAGTCATGTCGCTTGTAGGCGTCGATCAAGATCACCAGATCGTCAGCGAACCTCGCATATTCGATGTAAGTGTACTTGCCATTTCGCGTGACCTCCCGCGCCCGCTCCAGCATCTTGTCCACCTCATTGAGGTAAAGGTTGCTGAGCAAGGGCGAGATGACTCCGCCTTGTGGAACGCCCTTCTTGCCAGAAGCCTTCAGCATAACCTTCAGAAGGTGCATGACGTCCGCGTCGTCGATCCGCCGCGCCACTTTCGCCAACAGCCGGTCGTGCCGAACATTGTCAAAGTAGGCGCGCAGATCAAAGTCGAGGACCCGCGTCTTCCGCCGGACTATCGCCTCGGCAACTCGCTTGATCGCATCATGAGCTGTCCGCTTGGGACGATATCCAAACGATCCCGGTTGGAAATCCGCCTCGAAGACAGGCTCGAGTATGAGCTTGAGCGCGCCTTGCACCACTCTGTCGCGGATCGCTGGAATCGAGAGGACACGGACTTTGCCCCCGTCCTTCGGTATCTCCTGCCTCCGCGCGGGAAGTGGCTGGTAGGTGCGCCCGATCAGTTCGTCCCGTAACTGCTCGAGCAGAGCCTCCACGCCTTGCGCCTCGATGGCCTCGAAGGTGACCCCGTCTATTCCCGGTGCCCCATCGTTGCTTTTGGCCATCTCATACGCAGCGCGCAGGGTCTCCATCTTGCAGACGTGGACGTATAGTCCCCAGAACCGCCAGGACGGTTCAGCCTTCGCCTTGACGTATATTCTCCGCCTCAGGTCCTGCAAATCAATGGACGCCTTTGTCATCTCGTCCTTGCCTTCCCCTATGTTGGAGACATTGCAAATGGCAGGGCCACTTCGCTCCGCGGACATTACTCCGCTTCATCGCTACTACGGACCCAGCCGCCACCCTCTCGTCTTCGGCCGACTTCCCGGTTTTCGCCGGTTATACGGCCTACCTTGCTCCGACGATTTCGCGTCGGGACAAGGAGGGCTTCTCCAGTTGCTCGGCATGTCCTTGTCACCGTGCTGTCGCTTCCACCCCGCCGAGGTGAACATCCGTATCGGTCAGTCTTCGGCTGCTCATGCGGCCTTCGCCCTCCGGTTGAAGGCTCGGCCCTCGGGGATACTCATTTTCGAGGCCACAATGC
>DASWCA010000458.1:0-5590 GCA_036390355.1 Acidobacteriaceae bacterium | reverse complement strand
TCGCGCGCGATCCGGGAGAAGATCTTCGAAGATTTCCAGGATGCGAGCGCGCAGGAGCACCAGACCTATTCGGGCGAACGCGCCCAGCTCTATGCCCGGCTCACCCTGCAAGGCATTCTGACGGCCCCCATCAACCTGTGCGTCGTCTGCGATTGCGATAGCTCCCGCGGCCACTCGCTGGGCAGGCACACCATGCCCGAGGCGGCGCTCTACTCGGCAGTATGTGCCATCCAGAATCTCTGGCTCGCGGCGCGCGCCGAGGGAGTGGGCCTTGGCTGGGTGAGCATCCTCCATCCAGAGCGCGTCAAAGCAGTTCTCAACATTCCCGCATCGATGACGCTCGTCGGGTACTTCTGCATGGGATTCGTGGAGCAGTTCGCGTCCGAACCCGAGCTTGAGCGCGCCGGATGGGAACGCAGGCTCAACCTTGAAGACGTTCTCCGGCACGAAACATTCGACCAGGCGTGGAGCGCAGTCCAAACATGACGAAAACACCCGCCATCATGGTACTGGGAACCGGCTCGCATGTAGGGAAGTCGTTGATCACCACCGCGCTCTGCCGCGCATTTGCCCGCGCAGGTTTTCGCGTGGCTCCCTTCAAAGCGCAGAATATGTCTTTGAACTCAGCCGCCACTCCTGAAGGACTGGAGATCGGGCGCGCACAGGCCCTGCAGGCGGAAGCCGCCGGTATACCTGCGTCTGTCCACATGAATCCCGTGCTCCTCAAGCCTTCATGCGATACGGCTTCTCAGGTCATCGTCAGAGGAAAGATTTTTGCGCAGTTCTCGGCAGAAGATTACTTCAAACGGAGAAACGAGGAGCTTCTCCCCCTTGTCAGCGAGAGCTACGACATTCTCGCCGCTCAAAATGAATTGATAATCCTCGAAGGAGCAGGCTCGCCGGCCGAAATCAACCTGAAGGACCGCGACATCGTCAACCTGCGCATGGCGCAGCTTGCGGCAGCGCGCTGCATCCTCGTGGGCGACATCGACCGGGGCGGCGTGTTCGCCTCCATCTTCGGAACGCTCGCCCTCCTCGAGCTCACAGAACGGGATCTCATCGATGGCTTCGTCATCAACAAATTCCGCGGCGACGTTCGTTTGTTGGAGCCTGGTATTCGCCAGCTTGAGGAGCGCGTCGGAAAACCTTGCCTCGGCATCATCCCGCACATTCCGGACCTTCGCCTGGACGAAGAAGACAGCGTGTCACTCGAATCCACCCAGCGAATGCGCTGGGAAAACGACAACTCGCCCGAACGGCGACTGCGCATCGCAATTGTGCGGTTTCCCTCCATCTCTAACTTCACAGATTTCGATCCGCTGCTGGCCGAGCCCTCCGTCGCGGCTCGCTTCTGTCACGCGCCGGAAGAACTACAAGCTGCGGATCTCATCATTCTGCCCGGTTCGAAGCAAACAGTCAGCGATCTTCGCTGGATGCGCGAGAGTGGATTGGCCGAAGCGATCTTTGCTCTGTCCGATCACGTGCTTCTGTTTGGCATCTGCGGAGGCATGCAGATGCTCGGAGTCACCATCGAAGATCTCCACGGAGTGGAAATGGGCGGTACTGAGCAGGGACTCGGCCTGCTTCCAATCCGGACCAGGATGAATCCTGAAAAGATCACGCGCGAAGCCGCAGGCGAACTTCTCGTTCCTCGTCTGTTCGGACAATCTATCGGATGTGCAGGCGTGGATGGGTATGAGATTCACGTCGGCGAAACCGATTACCTGGAGCAAGCGCTTCCGTTTTCTCGCATCACGCGCAAGGGAGACTCGAGTCCCGGCTTACTCGACGGATGTGTCAGCTCCGACGGTCGAGTTGCGGGGACTTACCTTCACGGAGTCTTTCACCAGGACACGTTTCGTCATGCGTTCCTGCGCGCGGCTCGCTCCTCCCACGGCCTTGCGCCTGCCGCTATGCTGGCATGGAAACAGCTTCGCGAAAGCGAGTTCGATCGGCTGGCGCAGACTGTTTCCGCCTCTGTCGACCTCAGTCGCCTGCTTGGCCTCGTCGGCTTGAACTGGCCTGCGGGCGATCGCAAGGAGCGCGCATGCGCCTCGACACGCTGACGGCGTCCTATTTTCTGGATTGGGTCCTCGGCGATCCCGAGTCCCTTCCACACCCCGTGCGTCTGATCGGCCACGCCATCCAGACTGGCGAGCGAACGCTGCGCCGAATGAGCGACGGGCCAGAGAAAGAATTCGTTAGCGGAGTTCTGCTGACGAGCGCAGTCGTCCTCGGTTCTGCATACGCTTCGTCAAGACTTCTTAAGACTCTGAAACGCAGCAACGTATCATTGGGCCGTGCGGCAGAAATTTGGCTGGCCTCCAGCTGTCTGGCCACACGCGACCTGCTCGATGAGGCCCAAGCCGTCGTGCAAGCACTCGATCATTCCGATCTCGATGCGGCGCGCCGGCAGTTGGCGCGCATCGTGGGCCGCGACACCGCTGCTCTGAATCGCAATGAAATTGCCCGCGCGATCATCGAAACGCTAGCCGAGAGCCTCTCAGACGGAATCATCGCGCCGCTGTTCTATCTCACGCTCGGCGGCGTCCCACTGGCGATGGCATACAAGGCGACGAACACGCTCGATTCCATGATCGGTCACCGCGATGAAACATACGAGTGGTTCGGAAAAGCGGCGGCGCGTCTCGACGATGCCGCCAACTTCGTTCCTTCCCGCATCGCCGCGCTTCTCGTCTGTGGAGCGGGAGCGTTTCTCGGCCGCGGCAACTTCGAACAGGCATGGACAACCTGGCGTCGCGACGCGCAAAAGCATGCGAGCCCCAATGCGGGGCACCCTGAAAGCGCTATGGCAGGCGCACTGCGCGTTCAATTGGGCGGAGTCAATACCTATCGCGGTGAGCGTGTCGATTCACCTTTGCTTGGCGCCGGCTTTCCGAGCCCTGAACCACATGATGCGCGCAAGGCTCTGCGCGTCACGGCGCTTGCTTCCGTACTGGGCTTTGGCCTCTGTTGCCTCGCGTTGGCCTGGAGGCGAAATGCGTGACGGAGTTGCGGCCTCACTGCCGGCGCACGGGGGCCAACTGCATGGAATCGCGGCGCGTTTCAACCTGCCCGCAACCAAATTACTCGACTTTAGCGCCAGCATCGTTCCAGGCGGTCCCTCGCCGCGAGTTACGCAAGCCATCGCCAACTCGCTTAGCAATCCAGAAGAATTGCGCACCTATCCCGATCTCGACTCACAGGCACTGCGCTTAACTCTTGCGAACTACGCAAACGTCCCTGAGTCGAATATCCTGGTCGGAAATGGAATGGTGCCGCTGCTCTCCGCAACGCTGCGTGCCATGAGCGCACAAAGGTGCATGCTTCCGGTCCCGGCATTTGGTGAATATCGCCGCACGTTGGAGCGCGAAGGCGTTGCCGTCGAAGCCTGGCCACTAAGCGAGGCAGATGAATTTCAGACGGACCTGTTGCACCTTGTTGCTTCGTGTGCGGAGCGCGTATGCGACACCCTCCTTTTGACGAATCCGCACAATCCTACTGGAGCGGTGCTGGCGGCAACGGAACTATCCGCAGCGGTACAACGAGCACAAAGATACGGCATTCGCATTCTGATTGATGAAGCGTTCATCGACTTTATTCCGCAAGATAGTCTCGATACGCATGTGCCGGAGTTTAGCAATCTGATTGTGTTCCGATCCGTCACCAAATTCTTCGCTATGGCAAGCCTGCGCATCGCATACATGATCGCTCCGAAGCAACTTGTGCACGGAATCAGAGAACTGCTAGCGCCGTGGCCCATCTCGACTCTCGCCGCTGTTGGCGCAATTGCCGCCATCGAGGACGAAGTCTGGATCGCCGATGCGCTCGTCCGCAATCGACGAGAGCGGGAGAACTTAGCGACGCAGCTTGCCGCATTGGGTCTGACGGTATATCCCGCCGGAGCGAACTTTCTATTTCTTCGTCTCGGCGATGATCACACGAATCGCAATGTGTGGGAGCGGCTCATCCTGGACCATGGAATTGTGGTGAGAAACTGCGCCACATTCGAGACTCTCGACGAAACCTACTTCCGTGTCGCCGTGCTCGGAAGCAGCGACAACCTGCGGCTCATTCGTGCATTCGGCGCACTATTGAATAGTCAAAGTTGAGCATGGAGACGACAGCATTGCAGTTCAAATTTGCAGAACAATCCCAAGCCTTTCCTTCGCGCATCGTCTGCCTGTCCGACGAAGCAAGCGAATTGCTCTGCCTCTTGGGCGAGCAGGATCGCATTGTCGGTGTCTCTGGGTTTTCGAAACGCCCGCCGGATGTGAGGACCAAGCCGCGTGTGTCTACGTTCCGAGACGCGAACTTTGAAGCCATCGAAAAGCTGGATCCCGATCTCATCATCACCTACTCCGATGTGCAGTCCGAGATCACGAAAGAGGCCATCCATCGCGGTCTGCCGGTCCTCAACTTCAACCAGCGAAGCGTGGCTGAGATCTTCGAATTCATCGCTCTAATCGCGCGGCTCGTCAATCGTCAGGAAAACGGGAATGAGCTCATCGCGGCATATCAATCGGAGTTGCAGCAGACCGCCGAAGCGGCGGCCGGCTTTCCTCGCAGGCCGCGCGTCTTCTTCGAAGAGTGGAACGATCCAATCATCAGTGGCATCGAGTGGGTCGAGGAACTCGTCGAGATCGCCGGCGGCGAGCCAATCTTTCCGGAGTTCCGCAAGGCTCGCAAGGCCAAGGACCGCGTCGTCCAACCCGAACAGGTCATCGAGCGCAATCCCGACGTCATCATCGCCTCCTGGTGCGGTATGAAGGTCAAAAAAGAGGCGATCTGCGCGCGTGAAGGCTGGGACCAGATCGAGGCCGTTCGCAACCATCATGTGTACGAGATATCTTCGTCCGATATCCTTCAGCCTGGCCCGGCCTGCCTCACCGATGGTGTTCACGCGCCACATCGCATTCTGGGAGCCGTGGTCTCGACTGCGCCTCATGCATCGTAACCGAAAACCTGGGATTCCTGAGATTCCTGCGGCCGAATCCGCAGACAGTGTCTGCGGATTCTCCCACTGGAGATAGAACTGTCGCATCTACTCCAGATTTCTTTCCGAGAATCCGCGACCAAACCGGGACTGCAGAGCGCCCGACAGCCTTTTCAGCAATTCAGAGCCGTAAACTGCCCGCTCCTTACCGCGCTGGTCAAACTCCACGAGATGCCGACGACCAGCCAGTAGGTTGTGGCCAAGATCGCGTCGACAGACTTCACAGCATTCTGGCGTCCACGTTGGAGGAGTTCCAAGACTTCCGATAGCAGGACGGGGATCCGTAGGTTCTCGCCCCATGCATTCGGCTAGCTCCACCGTTACGACTTGCGCAACTCGTCACGTATCGTCCTGGGCCGAGTCTTAAGGGTATCGCTGGGCTCGATCGTCTCTATGAAACCTCGGCTTCCAGCAGAAAATCTGACGAAATATCCGCCCTCCAGAGAATACCAATGGATTGTCACCAATTGAAGGTGGGTGACGGGGAACGTGTTTCAGGAGACCTAGCGGATATTCGCACTCTGGAACCAGTTGGCTCTTCACAATGGCAGTTTTCAACCGGCTTCTTCAGGACCGACCAGCTGTGTTAATTTT
>DASWCA010000457.1:0-3211 GCA_036390355.1 Acidobacteriaceae bacterium | reverse complement strand
GAACTGCAGCGCGAACTCGTACGCCCGGCTGCCTAGTCCACAGATCGTACCCACCGCGAGGTCGGAAAAGTACGAATGTCGCCGGAATGGTTCCCTGGAGTAGATGTTCGACAGATGCACCTCAAGAAACGGAATCGCGACTGCTGCTAAGGCGTCGCGTAGAGCCACGCTGGTATGAGTCAACCCCCCAGGATTGACGATGATCCAAGAAATTCGCTGCTTCTTCGCTCTGTGCACGCGTTCTATCAAAGCTCCCTCATGGTTGCTTTGAAAAGTCTTCAGGGCAGCCCTCTCGCGTTTCGCGATGCGACCGAGCCGCTCGTTGATGGTCGCAAGGGATTCCCTTCCGTAGATCCTAGACTCACGCGTACCCAGCATGTCGAGATTGGGCCCGTGAATGATCAGGATTCTTCTTGGTGTCTGCGAAGGTAGGCCCAATGCGCGTTTTGGCTTGGACATAAAGGAAGTTTGGGGTCAATGTCTGAAATTGTCCAGTGTTCGGCGCAGTTCGACTACAAATGAGAGGGTCCATGTAGGGTGAAAGCTGATAGATCAAACAGCCAGAGATTGAGAAGAGCAACGAAGACGCCAAAGTGGCAAGCTAGCTCCTAACCAAACCAAGGGCAACCAAGATAGTTACTGTAAAGTACCGGTAAGATACCAGACGTTACGTACTGTTCGAGACACGTTTTGGACCAAGAAGGGCTCGTATTTCGCTCGGACCGGCGCATTCTCCCGGTTTTTCTTGCGGCCAACCTCGGGGAACGCAGACAAACCCTTCAGTTGCCCCCGGGGGAGAGTAGTTGTGTGACCGCTTGGATCCCGGCGCGCACGATCGGGCGCCCAGCCAACGTTGTTTTTAGGATACCGCGCTCTTCCTTCAAGGTGTAGATCGCCAGATTGACTGGCACGCCCTGCCAATTGAGCTTCAGTACGGACACGGCCCGCGCCTGGTCGCCCGCGAAGTGGCGCTGGTCGGAGATCTCGTAGGCAATATTGCGGCTCAAGAGGAAAAACTCCACGGCCTTGCCGTCATCGGTGAACAACTGCAAGTCGATATCGCTATATCGCCCGGCCGTGCCCTTTAACACAGCACCGGCGAGGTAAGGACGGAACCGCTCGAGCAAACGCATTGCCTCGAGCGCCCGCTCGCGCAGGTAGTGGATGCGCTCGCGCTGTTCTTCGCCTTGATAGAGCGACTGGTAAGCCCGCAGCTCCGCCTCGATCTCCTCGTTTTTCGGCAGCGCCTGAGTGTCCTCTGCCCCGAGCTGGCGGGCGGCCTTGCGTTTGGCAAGGGCAAAATCCTCAAGACCATCTTCGGCCATCAAGCGTGCGGCGGCCGCAGCAATGCGCATGCGCATCTGCTGCTGCTTGAGCTTGCTTTCTTTCGGCATGGAGAAACAGGCGGAGTCGCGCCATGATACCGCAGCCGGAAAACGCAGCGAAGTAGGCTAGAATTGTTCCCTTTCTTCGGCCCCCGCGCCCTTTAACCTGTCCGGGCGTGCCTGCCCCTCCCGTGCACATCCACATACTTGGCATCTGCGGCACTTTCATGGGCGGCCTCGCTGCGATCGCCAAGGCTGCGGGCCACCGCGTGACAGGATGCGACGCCAATGTCTATCCGCCGATGAGCATGCAGCTTGAAGCGGAGGGCATCGAATTGACCGTAGGGTATGGTGCTGACCAAGCGGCGTTGAATCCGGACCTGTGGGTGATTGGGAATGTCGTGACCCGTGGCAATCCGCTCGTGGAGTTCATACTGGACAGAGGCGATCGCTACGTTTCCGGTCCGCAGTGGCTTGCTGAAAATACCTTGTTCGGCAGGCACGTCTTGGCAGTAGCCGGGACACACGGAAAAACAACGACTTCCTCGATGTTGGCTTGGATTTTAGAGGATGTCGGACTGGAACCCGGGTTTCTCATCGGGGGTGTCCCAATCAATTTTGGGATATCGGCAAAGCTGGGAAAACAAAGCCATTTCGTTATCGAAGCCGATGAATACGATACTGCCTTCTTCGATAAGCGCTCCAAGATGGTGCACTACCGGCCTAGAGCCGCCGTTTTGAACAATATAGAGTTTGATCATGCCGACATCTTCCATGATCTGGCAGCGATTGAGGCTCAATTTCATCATTTCGTCCGGACGATACCCAGATCCGGAAAATTGATAGTAAACGGTGTCGATGCGTCGGTCGCCCGCGTCCTTGATCGCGGTTGTTGGAGCGCAGTGGAACGGTTTGGCGTGGTTGATGGCTGGAATGCCAGCGTGGTCGGGCGGGGCTCGTTTGAAGTATTCAATCAGGGCAGACCAATGGGACCGCTCCGCTTGGAGCTTCACGGGGAGCACAACCTTCAGAATGCGCTCGCGGCCATCGCCGCGGCGCAGGCTGCTGGCGTCGATCCGAAGCGGGCCATCCAAACACTCGCTCGCTTCAAGGGTGTCCGGCGCCGCATGGAGCTGCGGGGCACGGCTGCGGGTGTTGCAGTTTGGGATGATTTCGCGCACCACCCGACGGCCATCGCGACGACGGTTTCGGGCCTGCGGGACCAGGTGGGAAAGGCGCGCATTTTGGCCGTCCTCGAGCCGCGATCCAGCACCATGAAGGCCGGTCTAATGAAAGACCGCCTGCCCGCCAGCCTCGAGCAGGCGGACAGGATTTTTTGCTTTAGCGCGAATCTCGGTTGGGATGCCGCAGCTGCGCTTGCGCCGCTCGGCGATCGCGCGCGCATCGAGAGCGATCTGGAGCGGCTTGTCGGGGTGATCGTCGCCGAAGCGCAGCCCGGCGATCAGGTGCTTGTCATGTCGAACGGGGGATTCGGGGGTATCCATGAGCGCTTGCTCGCTTCGCTCTCCATACGGGCTGGCCTGGCGACCGGGGCATGATCATCTACCTTCACGGACTCGGGAGTTCGCTCGGCGGATTCTATGCGACCTGGCTTGCGGAGAAGCACAACGTGCGGGCGGTGCTGATTAATCCGGCGATCGACCCGCACGTGGGCCTGCGCACCTACCTCGGCCCGCAACAGGCCTTTCACGGCGGCGAGGGCTACGAGCTCACCGAAAAGCACTTGCAGCAATGGAAGGAACTCATCGTGAGGCGAGTGCGCCCCGAGCGCTATCTGCTGCTCGTCGAAACCGGCGACGAAGTGCTCGACTACCGAGCAGCGGTGAGAAAATACAGAGGCGCGAAACAAGTCGTGGTGCAAGGTG
>DASWCA010000456.1:0-9077 GCA_036390355.1 Acidobacteriaceae bacterium | reverse complement strand
TAACGCCGGATCGTCGCGAACCTGGGGAGAGATCGAAAATATCGACGATGGCGAGCTTTGGGAGACGCACCTCAGCCTGAAGACGCAGCTACTCGACTTCGTCCGCCGCCGCGCCCGCGAGCAGGCAGAGCGTCGCGGCGAGTCGCCGGAAGCTCTGCAACGGCTCAGCAAAGTGCTGTTGCCGGATGCGCTCACCATCGGCTTCGCGCGCCGCTTCGCCACGTACAAGCGCGCGAATCTGCTGCTCGCCGACATCCAGAGACTGGCCGCAATGGTCAACGACCCCAAGCGCCCCGTGCAGTTCCTCTTTGCCGGCAAGGCCCACCCGCATGACGAGCCCGGCAAGCGAGTGCTGCAGCAGATCGCGCAGATGATGCACGACACCGAACTTGGCGACAAGTTCGTGTTTGTCGAGGACTACGACATCAACGTTGGCCGCCATCTCGTGCAGGGCGTCGATGTCTGGCTTAACAATCCTCGGCGGCCTCTTGAAGCTTCGGGCACCAGCGGGCAGAAGGTCGTCCTGAATGGAGGCCTCAACCTCTCGGTGCTCGATGGCTGGTGGGCCGAAGCCTACGACGGGCTCAACGGCTTTGCCATCGGCCTGGGCCGGACGCATTCCAACATGGACATCCACGACAGCCGGGACGGCGAAGATCTCTACCGCGTGCTGCGCGACGAGCTGATTCCGCTCTACTATCAGCGCGACAAGGACGGCCTGCCACGCGGCTGGATCAAGCGCATGAAGCGGACGATTCGCACACTGGGGTGGCGCTTCTCCGCCGACCGCATGGTGATGGACTATACCCAGAAGGGCTACATCCCGGCCGCCGGGGGCACCTCCAGCGAAATCCACCCGTTCTGCTAACGAACACGCCGAGGGCCGGAGTCCAGCTCCGGCCCTCGGTACAGCGAGCGCGATGCTTCTCCTCAACGCGGTATTACGGCATGTGATGCCTGCTGCCGCTACCGGCGCCCGCTTACTTCGTTGGCGCACTCGACGTTCCGCCGCTCGACGCCGCAACGCCGATCACCATCTGAGTGCCGCCTTCCAATTGCACATCCTGCTTCGCGCCGAGCAGGATGCCGGAAGCCTGAGTCATCCTGGGATCCTGTTCACCCGGTGCATTGTTTGCCAGCAGCACGCCCGGGACCGAGGTGCTGCGAATGGCGATCTTGCCGTTGCGGGCTACGATGGTGCCTGCCGCAGGCCCACCACTTGCCGCGGCGGAGCTGGTTCCGCCCGGGCTGGGAGAATATCCAGGCGTATATCCCGGGGCTGTCGCCGCGCCACTGCTTCCCGCGCTTCCGCTGCTGCTTCCCGTGCTGCCGCTGCTTCCACTGCCGCTGCCGCTGTCAGAACCGCCCGCGCTGGCCGAGCCGCCTCGAGAGGCTCCGCTCATGCCTCCTGCCCCGGCGGCAGGCATGCTGGACGATGAATCGCTTCCGCCGGCAGGGGCAATCGACTGTATCTCCGAATGGATTGGCAGGTTCTGTCCGCCCTTCAACTCGGCGTGGTCAAAGAGCAGCGCAACCTGGGAGTTCTGTCCGCCAGTACTCGGCTGCACGGCGGCTACGTGGCCGACCAGCTTCGTGCCCTTGGGGATCTCGGTTCCGTCGGCTGTCTTTACCGAAGACTTGGTCTGGGCCACCAGTTCGTCTCCTGCCTTGGCGGTCTTGGTGTCCAGTTTGCTTACTAACTCTGCGTGGACCGGACGTAGCTCTATGGCTTGGGTTGCCGGGGTCGCGGCCGCCTCCGGGCTGGTGGCCGGACTTGCCGACTGTGTGTCCGAAGGAGTGCTGGGCGAACTGCTTGGCGGCTGTGCGGCCGGACTGGTTGGCTGCGACTGCGGATACGATGGGCTGCTCTGCCCGGCTGCAGGAGTACTTGGCGTGTTATCGGGAGTCGATTGCTGCCCTAGTAGCGGAAAGCTGGTTAGGGCGAATAAGGCTGCCACGAGCAGTGTGCCTGTTTTCATAGATAATTCCTCCGTCGGTTCCCACATCTCCGCATCCGCATCGGGCGGCGCGCGCACGGGTTTCGCAGGTAGTCGCAAGCGCCGTGCCAAACGACGGCGACCTGCCCAAGTGTTGATGCACGGTGGATTGGGCTCTCGGCAGGACGATTGTCACGGCTGGCGTGCTCCGAATTCTCTCCACGGACCGTGTAATTTTTCCTGTGTGGGCAGAAGGATTGGCGCGGTGGTTCCGGGCTTGATCACAGAGGGCATAAAGCTTGCTCAGGCAAGGGTATCGTATAGACCAACCGTAGCGCATTACAAATATAAGTCCTCTAAAAAGTGTACTTTAGGACTTAAGTACGGGGTCACTCCGAAAAAACAGCTGGATGGCAGTGTTCAGGATCAGCGGCCGTCGGGGGCGGGGACCATTACTGCGTTCGGATCGACTTTGGGGATTCCGAAGTGTCCGCTCAGGTGGATCAGGTCCAGCGGGCGCAGCTCACCCGCGACCTGGACCAGGTTCATGTCCTTGGCGCCGCGCACCAGCACTGTGACGTGATCGATGTCCGCGCCGGAGAAGTGCAGCCAGACGTCGGTGATGGACGTCCGCGGCTGCGCCATGTTGGCAGGAGTCTGGTTGCCGTTGACCAGGTGCTTCCAGCCGGCGCGATGGAAGTCGCGCACAATCGACTCCATCATCTCCGGGGTGTAAAAGGCGGGCTCCTTGAAGCGGTAGGTGTCGAAGCTGATGCTGGTGAGCGCCGCGGCTGCGCGGTCGGCGTCCAGGCCGCCCTGCTGGAGGACGCTTTCCGCTACCTGCATCATCGACCGGTCGAACGTGACGCCCGTATGCGTGGCGGGCTGATCGGCGAGTTGATTCAGGCGCGCCGAGAGGTCGGGTGGCAGCGGAACGTCACGCCCGGCCGCCAAAGCGACAGGAGCGAGAGAAAGCAGGCCGAACATGATAAGCGAAGAGGCAGGGGAAAATGCGCGCAAGCGGGGAATAGGAAACATGGCCGGAATCTCCTGCTCTATTGGACACAGAAGACGCGCAGGAGTTACATCCCGGATGGAACTTTTTTACTCTGCAGATATTTACTCAGCCGCTCGGGGAGCGAAGTATCCGGTGTGCGCGCGAACCGTAAACCTGCGGTCGTTCGCCTGCAGGTAGATGGTGCGGAAGGCTCCGTCCTGTTTGAAGTTCGCGGGCCGGTATTCCAGCAGGTACTGGCTGCGCAGCTCTTCCTGGATGTTGCTGAAACTGACGGCAACATCTTCGATCCGCGTGGGATAGAAGGCTCGTCCGCCGGTGGCGTCTGCGATTGCCTTCAACACGTCGTCGCCCTTGTCCTTGCTCGGGCTTACGTTTGTGCTGATGGCGTACACGATGGTCTCCGCGCGCTGGCACTCCTTGATTGCGTCCGACTCGAGCGCGTGACTGTAGTTGTCATCACCGTCCGAGACAAGGACGAGGGCCTTGCGGACCGCTCCAGTCTCTTTCAGCGTGAGCATCTGGTCTTTGCAGGTCGCGTAAAGCGCGTCGAACAGAGCGGTTCCGCCACCGGGACGAAGTTTCTTGATGCCCTGGTTCAGGGCATCGACGTTATTCGTAAAGCCCTGGGCCACATCGACCTGAATATCGAATCCTTCCACGAGCGCGCGATCGTTCCGGTGCAGCACCTGGAGCAGAAAGGCGATGGCGGAGTCCTGCTCGAACTCGAATCGCCCACGGATGGAACTGCTGGTGTCCAGCATGATGCCCACGCGCAACGGGAGATTGGTCTGCTGGTAGAAGTGCAGCACAGCTTCAGGAGGCCTGCCGTCATCAAGCAGCCCAAAGCTGGACTGGTTCAGGTCTTTGATGAAGTGGCCCTTCTTGTCGGTGACGGTGAAGACAAGATCGACCTCGTTGGACTGCACCTTGATCGTCGGTGCCGCAGCGCCCGTGGGACTGCCTTGCTGCGTCTGCTGGTCCGCTGGCGCCGGCTGCGTTTGAGTCGGAGGTATTTGGGCCGGGGGTATTGGCACTAGTGCTGACTGACCGTGCGCGAGCGGCATTGCAACGGTCAGGACCGCTGCTGCACACACAGTGCCAAGACGCTTTGTGTAGGTTCGAAATGTGTTGTCGATCTCGTTCATCAGAGTCACTCGGATGATTCTATCCAACTAGCATAGGCTCCGTCTTGAGCCAACTTAGAAACTCTTCGAGTTCTGCCGGCAGTGGAGCATCGATGGTCAACAGCTTGCCGGTGTGCGGATGCGCGAATTCCAGATGCGCCGCATGAAGGAAGTTGCGCTCCAGCCCCGAGCCCGCACTCTCTGTTGGATGCTCAATCGCATCTTTCCGCCCTGCGAGCGCGATAGTGCGTGGTGCGCCATATAGCGTATCTCCAACAACCGCATGCCCCAACGACTGCATGTGTACACGAATCTGGTGCGTTCTTCCTGTCTCGATCCGCACCTCGACGAGAGTGAACGCGCCATATCGCGTAGACAGCCGCTCAATTACTTTGACGTGCGATACCGCGGTTCGTCCGTCCGGACGGCGAGTGGTCATGCGTGTGCGCCGGACGAGATCGCGCGCGATCGGCAGGTTGACCGTCACATTGTCCTTCGCCAGTGTTCCGTGGACGAGCGCGATGTAGATCTTTGCGATGCGGCGCATGGAGAACATCTCGCCGAGCTTGCGGTGGGTGACGTCGTCCTTGGCGACAATGATGGCGCCGCTGGTCTGCTTGTCGAGGCGATGAACGATTCCTGGCCGCAACTCGCCGCCGACGGCCGATAGATTCTGGGCGAGCTGCGCCATGTGGTGCAGCAGCGCGTTCACCAGGGTTCCGCGATTGCGCGCATCGTCGGTGTTGCCGGCGCCTGCGTGCACCATCATTCCCGCGGGCTTGTTGACGACGGCGAGATATTTGTCTTCGTAGAGAATGTCGAGCGGGATGTCCTCGGGTGTCGCGTGCAACGGCTCGGGGTGCGGTTCGCCGTCGATTTCGATGGTCTCGCCGCCGTGCAGCTTCTGCCTGGCTTTCGGCGCTGCGCCGTCTAGCTTGACCTGGCCGGCCTCGATCAACATCTGCACGCGCGCGCGGCTGATCTCGGGAATGGCTTGTGCAAGGTACGCGTCCAGCCGCATTCCAGCGGCGGCTGCATCGGCCACGAACGTGCGCACGCCGTCTTCCATCTCCGTGTCTTCGTCGAGATCGAGGACAGGCACGATCACCTCGGGCGCGAGCTCAACTCCGCGCGTAGCCCGGTATTCGGCTCGCACCGATTTGCGGCGACGTCCTTTGGGAAGCATGTTCTTCGACGGCATCGCCAAGATCCTTTCGACGCATTACGAACCCGAGGCGGCGGCGGGCAGATGGCAGCCGAGGCCTGGGAGAGATTCAGAGTAAACCGGGAGGGATGTGGCTCGGCGGAGAGATCGTGTCCACGCCGAGCACATGGAAGAGGTAGAAAACCGACCCGCGGGGCCGTGGGATGAGGCGCTGGTGAACCCGTCCTAAGACGGCGGGACCCTGCCGTGGCTCTTCAGGCATTCCGGACTGGCGGACAGCACACCGAGCCATGTATACGAGCGAGGTCCCTGTTCAATGAATGTTGGTTCAACCAGCGTTATTCCCCGCACCTGCTTTGCAGGCCGGCTTCTAGGTGGATGCTAACCGGGCAGCCGCGCCAATGCAAGCGCCGGGCTGCGGAGGAGACTTCCAGAGGTGTGGGGAAGCCGGATTCATGGTTGAGAACTGGGCTTCAATCAGGGGGTGCCGCGGTCGGGACGTGTGGATGCAACCGATTGTCGTTCGACTAGCTCATACCAGAATTGAAAGAGGCTGTCTTGAGGGAGCCGTGATGGCGAAGAAAAGTGCTGGCGGCTTATCGGACCCAACGAAGCTGGAGCCGTTGAAGAAGGATGATGACATCCTCCAGGTCATTGTCGAGACGCCGAAGGGCAGTCACAACAAGTTTGCGTTTGACCCGAAGCAACGGATCTTCGCGTTGAAGAAAGTGCTGCCCGCGGGAATGGCGTTTCCGTATGATTTTGGCTTTCTTCCGCAGACCGAGGCTCCGGATGGAGATCCGATCGATGTCCTGCTTCTGATGGATGAACCCGCTTTTCCAGGAGTTGCTGTGAAGGCGCGGCTGATCGGGATTATCGAAGGAGAGCAGGTCGATGGGAAGAAGAGGGTACGCAATGACCGGCTGCTGGCGGTGGCCGAAGCGAACCATACCTACGCGTACCTGAAGAACATCAAAGACCTGCCCGAGCAGTTTCTCCGCGAACTGGAGGACTTCTTTGTGAACTATCACAAGCTCGAAGGCAAGGAATACAAGCTGCTGGGATGCAAGGGAACGCAGGCCGCCATGACTGCGCTACGGCAGGCCCGGAAAGCGGCCTGAATGTTCGTGTCGAGGTCGGTTGCATGCAAGAGCTGATTCGATTCCTCATCGGCGGGACCGTTGTCAGTGCTTTCGCGACACTCAGCGAGGTGTTTCGCCCGAAGAGCGTCGCGGGTCTGCTCGGAGGCGCGCCATCGATCGCGCTGGCCTCACTTGGGCTGACCATCGCGCATTCCGGCAAGATTTATGCGGCCACCGAAGCACGCTCGATGATCCTCGGGGCGATCGGGTTCTTTGTGTATGCGAACGCGTGCAGCTTAATACTGATGCGGCGCAAGCTCTCTGCTTTGACGACGACGGTCATGCTGCTGCCGGTGTGGTTCGCCGCATCGTTTGGACTTTTCTTTCTGCTGTCCCGGCATTCAGCATGATGGTTGAAGCCAAGCTCGCGTCTTTGAAGGGAATCAAGCCCCATGAAGCTGCGCTGCGGTTCTTGTTTGGCGGGCTCTGCACCATGTTCGCTGGGCTGATTGCGCGTCGTTACGGTCCGGCGGCCGGGGGGCTGTTTCTCGCATTTCCGGCGATCTTTCCGGCGGGGGCAAGCCTGATCGAGACACATGAGATTGCCCACAAACGCCGGATTGGACACGATGGACACTCACGCGGACGCGCACTCGCCGGGGTGGATGCCGCAGGGACATCGCTTGCGTGCGTTGGCCTGATGGTCTTTGCGGCGATCGTATGGCTAGCGCTGCCTGCTCACAGCTCCTGGGCGGTGATTACTACTGCGACAGTTGCGTGGTTCTTGCTGTCGGTCGCTCTGTGGTTCGTGAGGAAGAGCAGGCTATTCCATCGCAGAGCACGGTCCGGCAGCAAGACGGGCTGAGGTCGCTCGCGGATGCCTGGGTGATCTTTGCCTTGGCGACGAGCTTCAACTTCTTCGTTGCTCGTCTTCCTGCGTGGACGGCGATGTGATTGGGGGAGTAGATTGTTCTGCACCAGATCGAAAGTTCGACAGGCCGGGCGGTTCAAATCTTCTAAGGTAAATTGGAGAATTTCATGAGAATACTTACTTCGCTGCTGACGATGAGTCTGCTGGCTTCGCCAGCGCTGGCAGCAACAAAGACTTTCAAAGATGTTTCTGTGATCGACGTTTCCTGCTCGCAGAAACAGGCTGCTAATGCGGATGCCCACACGCGGGAATGCGCGCTTTCCTGCAAGGGGAGCGGCTTCGGGATCGTCACTCCGGACAAGAAATTTTTGAAGTTCGACGCGGATGGCAATGCCAAGATCGCTGAACAGTTGAAGGCGTCGACTAAGGCGGACCACCTCCGCGTCAATGTGACGGGGGATGTCGACGGAGATATGCTGAAGGTGGATACGATTCAACTCCAATAGGGTTGGAGAGAAGGGGCCGCCGGCGAGTTTCGGCGGCCTTCAACCTCAACGAAATCGATGGACTCCCTTGATGACCGCAATCTCTGCGGTGCAGGAAGTAACGTTCTGAAGACAAGGCTGCGCCGGTAGAGGGTGCTTTTCCTCTGGCTTGCACAGGTTCTCCACAGTCTCTGCCTTGCTGTTGCGGAGATGGGCTGATAGTCTGATTTGGCTGCTGTTGGGCGTCCAGTTGTTGAACGCGGTTCTCCCCAGGTTGCCTACAGCAGAGAAACAAGGTACTCTTAGCAGGTAAGAGAAATATAGCTTCGCACCTCGGCATGATTGGGTGGCTCTGGCTGGATGGAGAAAAGTCCAGGAGCTGCTTGCTAAGGGAACGACGGAGCGCAGTCCAAGCGTTTGATCGCGGTTGACAGCCTGGAAGTAAGGGCGGACCGGATTCCAAACCCAAGCCACTGCAGTTGAACTAAGAAATTCAGGAGCTGAGTGCTCCGCGCCCGATTGTCTCGGGCGTCCGGTTATTTTGATTTTTGAGCGCTGTGCGGAGTTGAGGGTGAGACAAGTCAGGGCCGTCGATAAAAAGATTGCGATTCTGCTTGACAAGCCCTAGAGACTTGGATAGTCTTGAAAAGTTCGCGCAAAACGTCACTCGCTGCTGAGTGGCCCTCGAACGCCCCAGTCGAACTCTAGCAGGATCAGGAGTTTGGCCAAGGCAAGGAAAGCAATCGAGGGTGGCCCCGGAAAGATTTCAGGGGCATCGGCAAGCTTCAGACGATCAACACAGCGCCATCAAGTTCGAGGACACATATCTGGCTTTGGCCGGGTAAGTCCTTGATCCAAAGCTGCCCGCTCAGGCGGAAGCAGTTCGGATCTTTGACAACATAGTTGAACGTGCCAGTCGTGAGATGATGCAGAATTTGGTTTAGTCATTCTCACTAGTTATAAACCTCCAGCTCTTTCGAGCAGCTGGGGGCGCTCGATCCTACCCCACCCCTGTGGTTGGTAGGCGAGCAAACCAAGATTAAACGAGAGTTTGATCCTGGCTCAGAATCAACGCTGGCGGCGTGCCTAACACATGCAAGTCGCACGAGAAAGGGGAGCAATCCCTGAGTAAAGTGGCGCACGGGTGAGTAACACGTGAATGATCTACCTCCGAGTGGGGAATAACTGAGAGAAATCTTAGCTAATACCGCATAATACCCACGGGTCAAAGCAGCAATGCGCTTGGAGAGGAGTTCGCGGCCGATTAGCTAGTTGGCGGGGTAATGGCCCACCAAGGCGATGATCGGTATCCGGCCTGAGAGGGCGCACGGACACACTGGAACTGAAACACGGTCCAGACTCCTACGGGAGGCAGCAGTGGGGAATTTTGCGCAA
>DASWCA010000455.1:0-5228 GCA_036390355.1 Acidobacteriaceae bacterium | reverse complement strand
CGATACAGGGATTGGCTTGGCAACGTTACTATAGGCGACCGACGAGACTGCTCCCGTGAATAGCGGATTCGTTGCCAGATTAGTCCCGGCGCCGGATACCGGCTGGTCGGCCATGTAGCCATAGCCGCCCCTGAGAACGGTCCTTCCGGTGGCAAATACGTCCCAGGCGAAGCCGAGGCGCGGCTCGTAGTTATAGTTCTGTTTGAAGATGCCGCCTGTGCCGTTGGTGCGGGTGCGGATAAGCGAGAGGGAACTTGGGAAGAAATTGACAAGGCGGTTCTGGCCTTCGGTCGGGGTTCCGTTCCACTCGAAGCGGAAGCCGTACTCAAGCGTGAGATTCGGAGTTAATTTGAAGTTGTCTTGCACGAAGAAACCCATGGCATTAATGTAGGCGCGGCTCGAAACCGTGGTGGGCTGGACGCTATATCCGGTTGCTACATCGTTGGCGAAGTTTGTGGAGCCCAGGATGAGCGGGGTAGTGCTTGTAGCCGGCGTGTTGGCGTAGGTGAGAGTCCCAGTATCGCTGCCGAAGCTTGCACCCAGAAAGCGGCGGAACTCTCCGCCGAACTTTATGGTGTGCTTGCTCTTAATCAAAGTCGCTGCGTCGGAGAAGACGCCATAGGTGTCCGCGCGTCCCTGTGGGAATCCGGCTGGCCCGCCGAATGTCAGGCCGACATCGGAGATCGTCGTCTGCGGCAGGCCAACGTTCCCTGTGAGCCCATCGCTTAAGTGGAAGGTATTCGGATCGACCAGGACGTTGGGTGTGAAGGCGATATTGATGCGGTTGAAGCCGAGGCGCGCCTCGTTGACGAAGCTCGGCGCGAAGATATGGGTCTCGTTAATTGTGAGGATCTGGCGGTGAGCGTTACGGTGATCGCCGAAACCGGGGATCGTGTCGCCCTGCAATGCCGGCTCTGTACGCACATCCGACTGGAACGCGTAGAAGCCGTGGAGTTGATCTTTGAGGTTGATGATATGCAACACATCGCCGGTGTACTGGTTGATCTGCACCGGTCCTGGCGTGAATGCGACGTAGTTGTTTCCGTTGTTCGCGATTGGGATCAATGCGAGCATAGCGTTTGCTGCTGGCTTGCCCGCTGCGACAACAGCCGCTCGCTGTGCCGCACTGAGCACAGTGCTGTTCTGAAGAATGCCCTGGTGCTGGCGCAGGCCTTCGTAGCTCCCAAAGAAGAACGTGTGGTCTCTCCAGATCGGGCCGCCGATGGCGACACCGAAGTTGTTGCGCTTGAGCGGGGCCTTCCTGCCTGCGACGCCAAGTGATGCACCGGTGACGACGTTGACCGGGCGGTTGAAGTAGTTGCGCGCGTCGAGGGCTTCATTGCGGAAGTAGTCGAAGACTTCGCCATGAAACGCGTTGGTGCCGGAGCGCGTGCTCACGTTGACGATCGAGCCGGAGCTGCGGCCGTACTCGGCGCTGAAGGTTGAGTTGTCGATCTTGAACTCGGAGGTGGTGTTGATGGATGGCTGGAACGTGATCTGGTTCTGGGCCATGTCGTTGAGGTTGATCCCGTTGATCTGGAAGTTGACGGAGTCTTCGCGGTTGCCGGCGGTGATAAATGAGTTGGCGCCCAATCCGCGGCTGGTGCCGGTAAGACTACCTGCAGTCGGTGCGACCACGCCTCCGGGGGTCAGTACGGTGAGGTCCATGAAGTGGCGGCCATTCAGTGGGATCTCCTGGACGGTGGTGCGATCGATGACCTGGCCCACGGTCATGGTCTGGGCTTCGATCTGGGCTGCTGTGCTTTCTACCTGTACAGTTTCACCTGCGGAGGCCATGGCGAGCTTGATGTTTACGGTAGCTTTCTGATCCACGTCCAGAGTCACTTTCTGGACCATGTAGTTGCTGAAGCCTGGGGCTGAGACTCGCAGTTGATAATCGCCCGGCTGCAAGGACGGAACGACGTAAAGTCCTGCGCCATCGGTACTAATGACGCGGTCGGCTCCGGTCGCCAGGGAGTGAACCTGTACCTGGGCGTTGGGCAAGACTGCGCCAGAGGGATCGGAGACGGTGCCGGAGAGGGTGGCCGTAGACTGCCCCGACGCGCTGATGGCGAATATGCCTGCTATCGACAGTAGCCAGAGAGATTTGAGAAGTTTCACGTTCGGCCTCCAAAAGGTGCGCGACCGCCCAATCCTGAGGAAAGTTCGACGAAGACCACAGCCTCTTGAAGGGGCGGTAACGTTAGAATTTGGTTACGATTATTTGTGACGATATATCAGATGTCAGGGATTTGGGAAGCCCATTTGGGGTCCAGAAGCGGTATTTGTGACGAATCAATTTCATCCCGCGCAAATATTGTTTGCCGGGCAACAGGGATGGATTGGTTCCTGACAAAGCAGTGGAGCAGGCCGTTCTGCTTGTAATATCAGTAGGTTGAATCAGGGAGCGACCGTAGCTGCGAGGGGAGCCATCACCGGACTGGCTAACCCTATGAACTTAGAGATAGTGTTGCTTCCGGAGTTTGCGGTCCATATCGAGCGGGATGCGTCGACTGCAAACTCCTGCGGGCCTTTCGACGGCGGCGGAAGCGGTGTGCCGGGCTCTCGGAACGACACCAGGAACGAGTTACTCTACTTGCCACTGTGAAACTGGTCGACCACTTTC
Source organism: Acidobacteriaceae bacterium (assembly GCA_036390355.1). Lineage (GTDB taxonomy): Bacteria > Acidobacteriota > Terriglobia > Terriglobales > Acidobacteriaceae > Edaphobacter. Next base: position 2,602 of record DASWCA010000455.1, on the reverse strand, counting down.
TCGGAGATGGTTCGTTGCAGAACCGGCGAGGAAAGTACGGTCGCGGTGGCCGTCGAGCCGTAATGGCCCAGCTTGTCGAGGAAGCGTTCCAGATGCTCCATCGAGACGACGCTCGCCTTCACGATAAAGGAGTCGGAGCCGGTGACGCGGTGGCACTCCATGACCTCGTCCCAGGTCTTCACCTGTTGCTGGAATGTGCGCACGAGGGACTCTGGCCCGGACATCGACAGGCGCACGAAGATCAGGATCGGCATGCCAAGGCGTTCCAGGCTGATGTCGGCGTGAAAGCCGCGAATGACGCCGAGCTTTTCCAGCCGGTGCACCCGCTCAGTCACGGCAGGAGTGGTCAATCCGACCCTCCGGCCCAGCTCCGTCCACGAGATTCGGGCGTTGTGCTGCAGCTCTTCGACGATCTTCCAGGAGATGCGATCCAGTTCGGCCGGCTCATAGCGGTGTCGGTAGTGGGTCGTGGACATGGGCTCACCTTCGAATCAAAGGACACTAGCATTGCTTTCCAAAGAAAGTAAACCCATGAGTGGCTTGTTCCTGTTGAATCGGATTGTCAGTTGTTGTGAATGAATGCGATACTTCCGGACGTCAGGCACCACGGGGCTTTCAAAATGGCTCGATCTCACGCTGCAGCCGGCTATCAGGCCGGCTATCAATCCGGGTTTGGCAATGAGTTTGCGACCGAGGCCCACGCCGGCGCGCTTCCTCAGGGACAAAATGCTCCGCAACACGCGCCGCTGGGGCTATACACCGAGCAGATCAGCGGCACGGCCTTCACGGCGCCGCGTGCACTCAATCGCCGGACATGGAGCTATCGCATCCGGCCCTCGGTGATGCATGAGCCGTATGCCGAGTTTGCGCAGCCTAAATGGATGCGCAGCGGCCCGTTCAACGAGGCTCCTACTCCGCCGAACCAGATGCGTTGGAACCCGCTGCCTGTTCCCGCGGAGAAGACGGATTTTGTGGAAGGGATCGTGACGCTGGGCGGCAATGGCGACCCGGCTCTGCAGGATGGTGTGGGGATTCACCTGTACGTGGCGAACACCTCGATGCAGGACCGTTTCTTCTACAACGCGGACGGCGAGATGCTGATTCTGCCGCAAGAGGGCAGGCTATTGCTGCGGACGGAACTCGGCATTCTGGACCTTGCGCCGGGCGAGCTCGGGGTGATTCCGCGCGGCATCAAGTTCCGCGCCGAGGTTCTCGACGGCACTGCGCGGGGTTATATCTGCGAGAACTACGGGCAGAGTTTCCGGCTGCCGGAGTTGGGGCCGATCGGCGCGAATGGGCTGGCGAACTCGCGCGACTTCCTTACGCCGATGGCGGCGTACGAGGATCGCGAAGGCGCGTTCGAAGTGATCGCGAAATTTCTGGGACGTGTGTGGCGCGCGGAGATCGACCACTCGCCGCTCGATGTTGTCGCGTGGCACGGCAACTATGCGCCTTACAAGTACGATATGGCGCGCTTCAACTGCATCAATACGGTGAGCTTCGATCATCCCGATCCGTCGATCTACACGGTGCTGACCGCGCCTTCGGGTTTGCCCGGAGCGGCGAATGTTGACTTCGCAATTTTTCCGCCGCGTTGGATCGTTGCCGAGCATACCTTCCGGCCACCGTGGTTCCACCGCAATATGATGAACGAGTTTATGGGGCTGATTCTCGGACAGTACGACGCCAAGGCCGAGGGATTTCTCCCTGGGGGCGCCAGCCTGCACAACTGTATGTCGGGGCATGGACCGGATGCCGAGACATTTGAGCGCGCAAGCCATGCCGAGTTGAAACCTCAGTACATCGACGGCACACTGGCTTTTATGTTCGAGACGCGTCTGCCCGTGCGGCCCACTCGCTTTGCGCTGGAAGAGAGAATTTTGCAGCACGAATATTACGAATGCTGGCAGGGGCTGAAGAAAAATTTCCGCGGCGCCTGACCCGAATCATCGAAGATGCAACACAGGTGCGAGACGGGAGCGCCGGTTGACGGAAAAGTTTTCAAGCGCCGAGTGGGACCGGACCAGTTGGGTCGAGTCGGCGAATGAGCCGGCGTGCGGCTTTCCGCTGCAGAGTCTTCCGTACTGCATCTTTGCCGGCGAAGATGGGCCGAGGCCTGGGGTGGGCATCGGCTCGTTCATTCTTGATTTGCGAAGATGTGGCCGGAGTTATCTGTTCGCTGGGCTGTCGACTGCGATTCGATCGGCTTGCGAGGCGGAAAATCTCAATCCGCTCATCGCCTGCCGAGCAGAGGCGCACGCGAGTTTGCGCAAGCGGCTTATGGAGCTGCTCGATTCCACGGCGGATCGGGCGACACAAAATGAGGTGGCCGGCGCATTGATATTGCGAGACAGCGCGACGCTACTGAAGCCGGTCGTGTCGGCGAACTACACCGACTTTTATGCCTCGATCGATCACGCGACCCGCGTCGGGCGGCTGTTCCGGCCGGAGCAGCCGCTGCTGCCCAACTACAAGTTTGTGCCGATTGGCTACCACGGGCGCGCCTCATCGCTGGTAGTCAGCGGAACACCGGTGCGGAGGCCGCTCGGCCAGACCAAACCGGCAACGAGTGGCCTTCCTGGCTTCGGGCCGACGCGCTTTT